>JBJFHQ010000331.1:0-7900 GCA_051893755.1 Oscillospiraceae bacterium | reverse complement strand
GGCAGCTCTCGCGCTCACCCTTCCCTCGCCCCCACTCTTTTGCCCTGCTCTTATGCCGTCGGTTACGTGGTGTTCCGCTTACATGAGCTTGGGCGGCGGCACCGTCAGCCGCCTGTTGTTTGATTTTTGGTTTCCGCAGTTAGTGCTATTTGGGGATTTGGTTTTCGGTTTGTCCACTGCGTTCACTGATTACTATTAATTTGGGGCTATTCACTTATAACTTTAATCTATTAACTGTTAACTATTAACTGTTAACTAAAAACTATTCACTATTCACTATTCACTCTTCACTATTCACTTAATTCCGGCGATTCCGGTTTAGATTAGAAAGGAAATTACTATGTCATGTACACACATCTACTGCGGGGACGGCAAGGGCAAGACTACTGCGGCTGTCGGGCTTGCAGTGCGGGCTGCGGGTGCGGGGCTTCGGGTGCATATCGTGCAGATACTGAAAGGCTCGCCCTCGTCCGAGCTGGAAAGCCTCAGGCTGATGCCCTGCATCACCGTGGAGCGGCTTGACAGGAATTACGGCTTCTTCTCCGCCATGTCCGACGAGGACAAGCGGGCAGTCACCGAGCGGCACAACGAAATGCTCCGCAGCGCCTTTCGGAAAATGAACTGCGGCGAAGCGGATATGCTCATCATCGACGAGCTTTTCGCAGGATATAATTACGGGCTCCTCGATACGGAGCTTGCGGACAGGATAGTCTTTGAACGTCCCGAAACCTGCGAGCTTGTGCTTACGGGGCGAAATCCTCCCGAAAAGTATCTTGCCGCCGCGGACTATATCAGCGAGATTAAAGCTGTCCGCCACCCATTTGAGCATGGACTGAAAGCCCGCAGGGGCATCGAATTTTAGAGAGGTAATGAAAATGAACATTGAACAGCTGTCCCCCGCAGACATCGAGCGCCGCAGCATGGAGATCATCGAAAGCGAGCTGGGTGACATTTCCCGATTGTCCCATAGTGAAAGGCTTGTAGTGAAGCGGGTCATTCATGCGACCGCCGATTTTGATTATGCGGATAATCTGCGATTCTCCGAAAACGCCGCAGCTATCGGACTTGAAGCCCTGAAAAGCGGCGCAGTGATAGTGACCGACACCAACATGGCGCTGTCGGGGATATCAAAGCCTGCGCTGAAAGCCTTGGGCTGCGAGGCGGTCTGCTTCATGGCGGACGAGGACGTTGCCGCAGAGGCGAAAGCGTCGGGCATGACCCGTGCGGCAGTGTCCGTGGACAAGGCGGCTCGTCTTTACGGCACAGGAAACGTCATATTTGCGGCAGGAAACGCGCCCACTGCGCTGATACGCATACACGAGCTGATACGGGAAGGAAAAATATCCCCGTCGCTTATGATCGGCGTACCTGTGGGCTTTGTGAACGTGGTGCAGTCAAAGGAGCTTATCATGAGCGGCAGCACGCCCTACATAGTCGCCGCAGGCAGAAAGGGCGGAAGCACCGTCGCTGCGGCGATATGCAATGCACTGCTCTATCAGCTTTACGAGAGGTGAGAACATGAACGGAAAATTATACGGCATAGGAACAGGTCCCGGCGACCCCGAGCTTATGACCCTGAAAGCGGTGCGTATCATCAATGACTGCGAGGTCATAGCCGCTCCGAGGACCTCGGGGAAAAACACCGCAGCGCTGAATATCGCATCTCAGGTCTGCGATATGTCCCGCAAGGAGATTATTTACATGGACTTTTCCATGGGCGGAGCAGACGCTGATGAGCTTCATCAAAAGGCGGCGGATAATATATGCAAAGCGCTGTCCGAGGGGAAAAACGCAGCATTTCTCACTATCGGCGATATCACCGTGTACTCCACATTTTCCTACATTGCCCGAATTGTGGAGAGCCGCGGCTATGAGACGGAGCTTTGTCCCGGAGTGACAGGCTTCTGTGCGTCAGCCTCTGCGGCGAAGCGGTCGCTCACCGAAAAGGACAGCCCCCTTGTGGTGATACCGTCCTCCTGTGCGGAGATAGGCAGTCTGCTTGATATCCGAGGAACGAAGGTCATCATGAAAAGCGGTCGGAAGATAACGAAGGTGCGCCGTCTTTTAGAGGAAAAGGGCATGATAGACAGCACATATGCGGTCTGCAATTGCGGCATGGCGGACCAGCGCATATATGATGATATAGCCGAGCTTCCCGATGACTGCGGCTATTTCACCACCATTATCACGGAGGATATCCCCCATGAATGAGTATATCTGCCGCAACGGCGAGCGGCTGCGCTGCGGGTATACCACGGGCTCATGTGCTGCTGCGGCGGCAAAGGCTGCGGCTCAGATGCTGCTGTCGGGGGAAATGGTCTTTGAAGCGGCGCTTATCACGCCGAATGGGACTATGCTCACCCTTGAGATACTGGACGTGAAGCGGACGAGTGACAGCGTTTCCTGTGCGGTGAGAAAGGACGGCGGCGACGACCCCGATGTGACGAACGGTCTGCTTGTGTATTCCGAGGTGCGGAAGATCGGGGCAGGCGTTGATATCCTCGGAGGAAAGGGCGTTGGCAGAGTCACGAAAGCGGGGCTTGACAGGGCTGTGGGCGAAGCGGCGATAAACAGTGTCCCAAGGAAAATGATAGCCGCCGCAGTCAGTGACATCGCCCGAAAGCACGGCTATGAGGGCGGCTTTGAGGTGATGATTTCCGTCCCCGAAGGCGAAAAAGTCGCCGCAAAGACCTACAATCCCCGAATGGGCATAGAGGGCGGCATATCCATTCTCGGCACCACGGGCATTGTCGAGCCCATGAGCAATTCTGCGGTAATAGGCACAATCCGCGCAGAGGAAAGCATGCGCCGAGCCGAGGGCAAAAAAAGCCTGCTTATGACTATCGGCAATTACAGCAAAAGCTTCCTTGCACAGGAAATGCCGCTGATGCTGGACAAAAGCGTGATGTGCAGCAATTTCATCGGCGACGGGATAGATATCGCCATGGAGCTGGGCTTTGAAAGGCTGCTTATCATCGGACATATCGGCAAGCTGTGCAAGCTTGGCGCGGGGATAATGAACACCCATTCCTCGCAGGCGGACGGGCGGATGGACGTGCTCGTGACCTGTGGTGTGATTGCGGGTGTGAGTACAGATGTACTGAAAAAGCTGCCCGGGTGTGCCACTGTTGATGCGGCGCTGGAGCTGCTGGACGAGGCTCACATGAGAGAGAAAACGGCGGCTGTTCTCATGGACAGGATAGAGTATTATCTGAAAGCGAAGGCAAAGGGCGAAATGGATATCGGAGCGGTGACCTTTTCCTATAAGTACGGAATTATCGGGAAAACCTCATCGGCAGACGATATAATTGCAAGACTTACGGAGGAAAACTTTTGAAAAATAAAAGATTTTCAAATTACGAGTTTTGCTTCTTCGGCTGTCGCAAAACTCAGAGAGGAGGAATTATTGATGATAAATTTTGTAGGAGCGGGCAGCGGCGCAGAGGACCTTATCACAGTCCGCGGACTGAGGCTTATCCAAGCTGCGGACGTGATAATATATGCAGGCTCGCTGGTAAATCCCAAGCTGTTGGATAATGCGAGGACGGGCTGCGAGATTCATAACAGCGCATACATGACACTTGAAGAGGTCATTGAGGTGATGAAGTCCGCCGAGGCGCAGGGGAAAAACACAGTCCGCCTTCACACGGGAGACCCCTGCCTTTACGGAGCGATTCGTGAGCAGACAGACGCCCTCGACAGTCTGGGCATCGCCTATGAGATATGCCCCGGAGTAAGCTCCTTCTGCGGAGCGGCGGCGGCTCTGAAAGCGGAGTATACTCTCCCGGGTGTGAGCCAGAGTGTGATTATCACCCGCATGGAAGGGCGCACTGCTGTGCCCGAGAGTGAGAGCATAGCAGCTCTTGCGGCGCATAGAGCGACTATGGTGATATTTTTAAGCGCAGGCATGACCGAAAAGCTGTCCCGTGAGCTTATCCGCGGAGGCTATCCCCCCGAAACTCCTGCGGCGATAGTCTATAAGGCAACATGGTCGGACGAGAAGGTCTGCCGCTGCAGGGTAGATACTCTTCACGAAACAGCGCAGAAAAACGGCATAACAAAGACTGCCCTTATCTGTGTGGGGAATTTTCTGGGCGATGACTATTCCCTGTCCAAGCTGTACGACAAAAGCTTTGAGACGGGCTTCAGAAAGGCGCAGCCATGAAAACGGCGATAATCTCTCTTACCGAAAACGGGCTTGTCCTCGGGGAAAGGATAGCCGCAGGACTGGGTAACTGCCACAGCTTCGCCTTTGAAAAGCACTGCGGAGATAATGCCGAGCCGTTTGAGAGCCTTAGCGGACTGGTGGGAGAAATTTTCGGAAAATATGAGGGGCTGATCTTCATATGCGCCTGCGGAGCAGCTGTCCGTGTAATTGCGCCGTATATCCGCTCAAAGCAGACAGACCCCGCAGTTATAGCCGTGGACGAGCAGGGAAAATTTGCGGTATCGCTGCTGTCGGGGCATATCGGCGGAGCTAATGCCCTTACCCGAAAAATTGCGGACATCATCGGAGCAGTCCCCGTGATAACCACCGCCACCGATACGGGCGGGAAATTCTCTCCCGACAGCTTTGCGGCGGCAAATAAGCTCCACATCTGCGAAATGGACATGGCAAAGGCGATAGCCGCCCGGATAGTAAACGGCGGAAAAGTGGGCTTTTACAGTGAATATGACTGCGGCGCGCTCCCTGCGGAGCTGGACCCGTCGGTGAAAAGCATCGGCATCGCAGTGACTGCGGACGAGGACATCTCCCCCTTTGAGCATACGCTCCACCTTGTGCCGAGGAACATTTCCCTTGGCATCGGCTGCAAAAGGAACATTCTCCCCGAAGCCATGTCGGAGCTTGTAAAGCGGGTGCTGGCGGAAAATAATATCCCGCTGTATAGGCTTGACAGCGTTTGCACGATCGATGTGAAACGGGACGAAGCCGCCGTAACAGGCTTTGCGGAGGAACATCATCTGCCGCTGAAAATATATACCGCCGAGCAGCTGATGAACGTCAAAGGAGAATTTTCCCGTTCGGAGTTTGTCCTCGGCACGGTGGGAGCGGATAACGTCTGCGAGCGGAGCGCTGCGGCACAGGGCGGACGGATAATTGTCCCGAAGCATGCGGAAAAGGGCGTGACGATAGCCGCCGCCGAAAATGCGGTGATACTCGATTTTGAAAGGACGATATTATGAGCAAGCTATATATTGTGGGCTTTGGCGCGGGAGACCGTGAGGGCATGACCATAGCCGCCGAAAGGGCAATATCCGAAAGCAGCCTTGTGGTGGGCTATACAGTCTATGCGGAGCTGATGAAAAAGCATTTCCCCGACAAGCGGTTTGAAGTCACCCCCATGACAAAGGAGCGGGACAGAGTTCTCCTTGCGCTGGAGCATGCGCAGAGCGAGACGGTGTCTCTCATATGCAGCGGCGACAGCGGCATTTACGGCATGGCAGGGCTTGCGCTGGAGCTGGCGGAAAAATATCCCGAAACCGATATCGAGATCGTTCCCGGAGTGACCGCCGCAGTGAGCGGAGCAGCAGTGCTGGGTGCGCCGCTGACCCATGATTTTGCGGTGATAAGCCTGTCCGACCTGCTCACCCCTTGGGAAAAGATAGAAAAGCGGCTGGCACTTGCCGCCGAAGCTGATCTCACCGTGGTTTTGTACAATCCGTCCTCGAAGAAGCGTGCGGACTATCTTGCGCGGGCATGCGATATCATGCTGCGGTACAAGTCCCCGGAGACGGTCTGCGGCTATGTGAAAAACATCGGCAGGCAGGGCGAGGAAAGCCGTATCATGACCTTATCCGAGCTGCGGGACACTCAGGTCGATATGTTCACCACGGTTTTCGTGGGAAACAGCGAAACTAAGGAGATAGGCGGGAAAATGGTCACACCGAGAGGGTATCGTCATGAGTAAGCTGCTGATTTTCGGCGGTACTGCCGAGGGAAGAGCTCTTGCGAGTTTTTGCGCCGAGAAAAAAATCGAAGCCTATGTGAGCACTGCCACCGAGTACGGCGCGGAAATGATCGGCGGCGGAGAGGGACTTACTATCCTCACGGGCAGGCTGGACGGCGGGCAGATAGAAGAGCTTATCCTCAGGGAAAATATCGGGCTTGTCATCGACGCCACGCACCCCTATGCGGTTTGTGTCACGGAGAATATCCGAAGCGCCTGCCGCCGCACCCTGACGACCCTGCACAGGCTTGTCCGAGAGGAAAGCGCTCCTGTGCAGGGGGCAAAATATTTCGACAGCGTATCGCAGGCGGCAGCCTATTTAAGCGGCGTTTCGGGGAATATCCTCGTCACCACGGGAAGCAAGGAGCTGTCGGAGCTTGCGCCGCTTCGGGACAGATGCACAGTGCGGGTGCTGCCGACGGAGGGAATCGCATCAGAGTGCGTATCTATGGGATTTTCCAAGGAGCATATCATCGCCGCACAGGGACCCTTTTCCGAAGAGGAAAACATTCGGCACATCAGGTCGTCGGGAGCAGAGTATCTTGTGACAAAGGACGGCGGACGGGCAGGAGGCTTCCCCGAAAAGGTGTCGGCGGCGGAAAAATGCGGCGCAGAGCTTGTCATAATCAGGCGCCCGAGGGAAAAAGGCATCTCCCTTGAGCGGGCGAAGGAGCTGATACTTGCCATGAGGAAAAAAATAGCCGTGATCGGCACAGGCATGGACGGAAAAATGACCATGACCGCAGAAGCTGTGAAAGCGGTGGAGCAGGCACAGCTTATCATCGGAGCAAAGCGCATGGTATCGCCGTTTGCGGACACTGGCAGGGAAATATTCATATCATACGACCCGCAGGAAATAGCAAAGCATATCGCCGAAACAAAGCACGAGAAGATCGCCGTGCTGATGTCGGGGGACTGCGGCTTTTTCAGCGGCGCAGAGAAGCTGCTGCCGCTGCTTGCGGGGTATGACGTGCGGGTGATATGCGGGATATCCTCGGCGGCGTATTTCTGCTCGAGGATAGGCGTGCCTATGAGCGGCGCAGAGCTTGTAAGTCTCCACGGCAGGAGCGGGAACATCGTCCGCAGGGTATGCTCCCATGAGAAAACCTTTTTCCTGCTGGGCGGAGATATTGCCCCGAAGGACGTGTGCAGGCGGCTCTGCGAGTACGGGCTGGACGATGTGGATATCTTCGTCGGGGAGAATTTATCCTATGAAAACGAGAAGCTCACCCATGGCAGGGCGGCGGAGCTAATAGATATCGAAACGGACAAGCTCTGCGTGCTCATGGCGGTAAATACGCGGTATGAGCGGTATCTGCGGGGTTGTATCGGGGACGGCGATTTTATCCGGGGAAGCGTCCCCATGACAAAGGCAGAGGTGCGGAGCATTGCCGTGAACAAGCTTTGTATCCCGAAGGACGGCGTAGTCTGGGACATGGGCTGCGGCACAGGCTCGGTGTCGGTGGAGGCGGCTCTGCGCTGCGAGTGCGGGAGGGTGTATGCAGTGGACCGCTCCGAAGAGGCGGCAGGTCTCACCGATAAGAACCGCAAAAAATTCGGCTGTGACAACATCGAAATAATCACAGCAGACGGCGCAGAAGCGGCAAAAGCTCTGCCGAAGCCCGACTGTGTGTTTGTCGGCGGCTCGGGTGGAGAGCTGGAAGATATCGTATCTGCGGCGGTTGAGAAGAATCCCGATGTGAAAATAGTCATCACGGCGGTGACCCTTGAAACGCTGAATGAGAGCATAAGGGTGCTTGAAGGATTTGGGCGCACCCCCGAGATAACGCAGACAGCGATAACAAGGGTGAAAAAAGTCGGCTCTCACAGCATGCTCTCCGCAGAAAACCCTGTATATTTAGTGAAGAGTGAATAGTGAATAGTGAATAGTGAATAGTGAAGAGTGAAGAGTAAAGAGTGAAGAATGAAGAGTGAAAGTGAATAGTTGATAG
>JBJFHQ010000330.1:0-1685 GCA_051893755.1 Oscillospiraceae bacterium | reverse complement strand
CTTGTGGGAGTGGATATCGGCTGCGGCATGGAGACTGTGCGTATCAAGGAGAGAAATATTGAGCTGATGCAGCTGGATAAGCTCATAAAGAGCAGTATCCCCTCGGGATTTTCTATCCGCAGCACTCCCCATAAGTATGCGGAAAATATTGACCTCACCGCGCTCAGATGTGCCGATAAAATCGACCTGCGCCGCGCCGAATGTTCGCTGGGGACTCTCGGCGGAGGCAATCACTTCATCGAGGCAGACAGGGGAGAAAGCGGCATTTACATCGTTATCCACAGCGGCTCCAGACATCTTGGCGTCGAGGTGGCGAAGTACTATCAGGAAGCAGGCTATAAGCAGCTAAACCGTGCAGACGATGAAGCGGTGCATCAGCTTATCGACAGCCTGAAGGCACAGGGAAGGGAAAAAGAGATCAGGCGTGAGCTGAAAAAGCTGGAAAACACCAAGCGCACAAGTGTCCCGAAGTCCCTTGCCTATGTGAGCGGCAGCTTATTTGACGATTATATCCACGATATGAAGCTCGTCCAGCAGTACGCCGACCTTAACAGAAAGGCGATGATGAACGAAATTATCCGCGGCATGAAGCTTACTCCCGCAGAGCAGTTCACCACTATCCACAACTATATCGACACCGATAATATGATACTGCGAAAGGGGGCAGTCTCCGCAGAGAAGGGCGAAAAGCTCATCATTCCCATCAACATGAGAGACGGAAGCCTTATCTGCACGGGAAAAGGAAACCCCGACTGGAACTGCTCCGCACCTCATGGCGCAGGCAGGCTTATGAGCAGGGGTGAGGCAAAGTCCGGCTTTACCGTAAGCGAGTTTAAAAAGCAGATGTCGGGCATCTACAGCACCACTGTGGGAAAGGGCACCCTTGACGAGTGTCCCATGGCGTACAAGAGCATTGATGACATCATCGGAAATCTGGGGGACACAGCGGATATCACCGAGATCATCAAGCCAATCTACAATTTCAAGGCGGGAGCCGAGGAATAAATATAACTATCTGAAAGGAAGCTGATATTATGAAAAAATATGTACCGATAGAAAAAATGAGCAAGAAAATGCAGAGGGAATACTACAAAAAGCAGCGGAAGGACTGGGGCGGGATATCTCCCGTCACCAGACGTTCCGAAAATCCAAAAGCATATAACCGCGCAAAATCGAAAGCGGGTCACGGTTTCAGCCGTGACCCGTTTGTTTTTTATGCCGCCTTGTCCGCTGAGTTTAAGGTCTGCATCTCGTCATACATGGAATCGGCGAATATCGCATATCCTTTTAGAGGGTCGTTGACGAAAACATGCGTTACCGCGCCCACTATCTTACCGTTCTGGATTATGGGGCTGCCGCTCATTCCCTGAACGATGCCGCCCGCTTCGGATATGAGCTCTTCGTCGGTGACTTTTATTACCATGTTATGGCTGTCCTCGCTGTCATTCAGGTCTATCTTTTCGATGCTGATAGTGTACTCCGAGGGAGCGCAGCCCTTAAGGGTGGACAAGATGACCGCCTCGCCTGTCTGGACCTCCTGCCGCATTGCTATGGGCATCGCACTGCCGAAAACAGGTGCGCTGTCCATTCTGCCGAAGAGACCCCGCTCGCTGTTTATCTCAATAGTGCCGTTCCTGCTGTCAGTGATGAAAGCTCCCATAAGCTCGCCGGGAGAGCCTGCCGTT
>JBJFHQ010000329.1:0-1688 GCA_051893755.1 Oscillospiraceae bacterium | reverse complement strand
AGTCTTTCCGTTCCATGTCATTTTCAGTCTGGGCTCCGCCTCAACGTCTGCCACCTTGGTAGCCTCAAGGTTCTCCTTTTCGGCTGCCTTGATGAACTTTTCTGCATCGGCAGCTCTTACGACAACAGCCATACGCTCCTGAGATTCGGAGATAGCAAGCTCGGTGCCGTCCAGACCGTCATACTTCTTGGGCACTGCGTTCAGGTCGATAGTAAGGCCGTCGGTAAGCTCGCCGATAGCAACGGACACGCCGCCTGCACCGAAGTCGTTGCAGCGCTTTATCATGTGAGTGACCTCGGGGTCACGGAACAGTCTCTGGAGCTTTCTCTCCTCGGGAGGATTACCCTTCTGTACCTCTGCGCCGCAGCTGGAAAGGGAGCTTTCTGTGTGGGACTTGGAGGAGCCTGTTGCGCCGCCGCAGCCGTCACGGCCTGTGCGTCCGCCGAGAAGGATTATAACATCGCCGGGCTCGGGAGTTTCTCTTATAACATTTTCAGCGGGAGCAGCGCCGATAACTGCGCCTATCTCCAGACGCTTTGCCACATATCCGGGATGATACACCTCGGCAACATGACCTGTTGCGAGACCTATCTGATTTCCGTAGGAGCTGTAGCCGTTAGCTGCGCCCACGGTGATCTTTCTCTGAGGAAGCTTTCCGTGAATGGTGTCGTCCACGGGAACAAGCGGATTGGCAGCACCCGTTACGCGCATTGCCTGATATACATAGGAACGTCCCGAAAGCGGGTCACGGATAGCTCCTCCGAGGCAGGTAGCCGCGCCGCCGAAGGGCTCGATCTCTGTGGGGTGATTATGTGTTTCGTTCTTGAACATGAGCAGCCAGTCCTGAAGCTCGCCGTCCACGTCAACCTTTATCTTAACGGAGCATGCGTTGATCTCCTCGGACTCGTCCATGTCGGTAAGTACGCCGTCCTTTTTCAGCTTCTTGGGAGCAATGGTGGCGATATCCATAAGAGTGATAGGCTTGTTGCCTCTGCCCAGCTCCTCGCGGACCTTCTTGTAGTCCTCGAAGGTCTTTCTGATGTAGTCGGCGGTGATGTTAGCGTCGTCGATAATGGTGGAGAAGGTGGTATGACGGCAGTGGTCGGACCAGTAGGTATCTATCATTCTTACCTCGGTAATGGTAGGATCACGATGCTCATTGTCCCTGAAATAGCTCTGACAGAACTTGATATCGTCCAAGTCCATAGCAAGGCCGTACTTTGAGATAAATTCCTGCAGCTGCTCTTCGGTGAGACCGATAAATCCGTCTAAAACAGCCACCTCGGTGGGGATATCGTACTTTACTTCAAGAGTATCCGCCTTGTCGAGTGATGCCTCACGGCTCTCGACGGGGTTGATGATATAGCTCTTTATCCTTTCAAAGGCGCTGTCGGATATCCTGCCCTCTAAGATATATACTCGTGCGTTTCTCACTCTGCAGCGCTTGCCCTGAGTGAGTATCTGGATACACTGCTCGCAGGAATCGGCTCTCTGGTCGAACTGACCGGGAAGATATTCCACAGCGAACACCCTGCTGTCCTCGTCAAGCTCGGGAAGCTCCGAATACACATAGTCCACGGCAGGCTCGGAAAAAACCGTGCCCATAGCAAGGCGGAAATCCTCCTCGGAAAGACCCTCTGCGTCATAGCGGTTGAGAATACGTACATTCTGAAGTCCCTCGATACGGA
>JBJFHQ010000328.1:0-7982 GCA_051893755.1 Oscillospiraceae bacterium | reverse complement strand
ATATATATTATTGATTTTGTCCGCATATACATTTTATGTGAGATATCAGCAGATAAACGGAAAACAGAAAGGAACGCGCAATAATGAAAGAGCTTTTCGATCAAATAACGGGATATGCCAAGATACGTGCGGACTCCCCCGACGGAACGGATAAGACCGCACTTCTTGCCGACAGGCTTGCGCAGCACATAAAATTCAAAGGGCTGCACACTTCGAAGGGCAGTCTGTACGTGACTGTCAGGAAGAGCGATGAAAAATATGCGTCAGAGCTTGCCGAGTCGGTGGGAATGACAGTAAGCGCAGTATCCAGGCACGGCATGGGATATTTTTTTCAGCGGTACAGTAAGCGTGTGGGCATACTTATCGGCGCTGTGATAGCATTTATCATTATACTGCTTCTTTCCAACATTGTACTTAGCATAGAGATCTCGGGAAACGAGACTATTACCGATGACGAGATCATGACAATGCTTTCCGATACGGGCATCACATACGGCAGCTTTATCCCATCCATAAATTTCCGTAAAGCAGAAAAGGAGCTGCTCATCTCCTCGGACAAAATAGCGTGGGCGGCAATACGGCGCTCGGGCTTTCGTGTGATAGCGGAGATATCCGAAATGGCGGATGTCCCGAGAGTATACTCAAAGAATCAGCCCAGCAATATCGTCTCCATGTACGATGCGCAGATCACGTCCATAAAGGTTTACAGCGGAATGCTCATGCCGATGATGGGCGATACTGTCAGGAGCGGAGAGATACTTATAAGCGGAGTGGTCTCGAAAAAATTTGAAGGCACATACAACGTCAGGGCAATGGGTGAGATACGCGGACAGTACCGCAGAGAGGTCAGCTTTTCGCAGCCCTTCGAGGACACGGTGCAGCAAGCGGGCGAGCCGTTTTCCAACAGATATCTGAAAATCTTCGGGAAAAGCTTTTCTCTTCCGGGAAATGAAAAGCTGCCTGAAAAATATGAGTTCACACGTGATACAGAGTACATAAACTTTCTGAATCTTACGCTGCCCGTGGCTGTCACAACAGCTGATATCACTCCCTTCACCGAGGAAAACGTCACCTATTCACAGGGACAGGCGGAAGAGCTCATAGCCGAAAAAATATCGGACTATGAGAAAAATTTCCTGACCGACAGCGATGTTGAAGTCATAGAAAAATCCGTGGAGCGGACCATGGACGAAATGGGAGTGACCGTAAAGGTTTCCTATCTTCTTGAAGGAAACATAGGTATAGAAAAGCCGTTTTTTCCGATAAAAGAGTAAAAAATGCCGTATCGACATCACCGATACGGCATTTTTTAATGCTTATTCAGCTTTTAATGCCCTGACGGAGTTGAGCACAGCAATGACCATAACGCCCACGTCCGCAAAAACAGCAGCCTGCATTCCGACGATGCCAAGGGCTCCCAGAATAAGGATAACTGCCTTGACGCCCAGCGCAAACACGATGTTCTGCGTAACAATGGAAAGGGTGCGGCGTGCTATTCTTATTGCTGCGGGTATCTTTGAGGGCTTGTCGTCCATGATGACGATGTCCGCCGCTTCAATGGCAGCGTCCGAGCCTAAGCCTCCCATAGCAATACCGATATCCGCACATGCAAGGACAGGCGCATCGTTTATGCCGTCGCCCACATAGATGAGCTTACCCTTTTCCGAGGTCTGCTTTTTCAGCTCTTCCACATGAGACACCTTTTCATCGGGCAGCAGCTCTGCGAATACTTCGTCCAGTCCAAGCTTTTCAGCAGTGAATGCGCCGACCTCCTTCGAGTCTCCCGTAAGCATGACGGTTTTTGAAATGCCGCAGCGGTGCATTTCGGACACTGCATCCTTTGCATCGTCCTTTATCTCGTCGGATATGAGCACATAGCCGATAAATGCTCCGTCCAGAGAAACATATACCGCAGTTCCCGGCTTTTCAGGTCTCGGACAGGCTCTTCCTGTGATGCTTTCGATATATTTAGCCTTGCCTGCGCATACCGAGTGACCGTCTATCTCGGCATTTACTCCGCTGCCGGCGGTTTCTCCCGAGCTTTTGATGATAGAGGGGTCTATCTCCTTGCCGTATGCCTTTTTGAGGGATACGGATATGGGGTGCGAGGAAAAATATTCCGCATATGCGGCATATTCGATAAGCTTGTCGGCGGAAACGCCCTCGGGTCTGATGTCTGTGACCTCGAAGCTGCCTTTTGTGAGAGTGCCCGTTTTGTCCATGACAGCTATCTGTGCATGGGACAGCGCTTCAAGATAGTTGCTGCCCTTGACAAGTATGCCCTTCGAGGAGGCTCCTCCAATGCCGGCAAAAAATCCAAGAGGAACGGATATCACCAGTGCACAGGGACATGAAACGACAAGGAACGTAAGCGCACGATATATCCAGGTGCTCCACTGTCCTGTTATCAGAGACGGTATCACAGCCAGCGCCAGCGCCAGTATGCAGACCGCAGGAGTGTAATATCTTGCAAATTTTGTGATGAAATTCTCTGTTTTTGCCTTGCTTGACGCAGAGTTTTCCACCAGCTCCAGTATTCTTGCCACGGTAGACTGACCGTATTCCTTTTCGACCTCGATCTCGATGACTCCGCTCTGATTGATGCAGCCGCTGAGTGCTTCGCTGCCCACTGTCAGTTCACGGGGAACGGATTCTCCCGTAAGAGCGGAGGTATCCGCCGAAGAGCTGCCCTTTGTGACGATTCCGTCAAGAGGTATCCTCTCGCCCGGCGATACGACGATAGTTTCTCCGAGCTTGACTTCTTCGGGAGAAACGGTCACTATGTTTCCGTCACGGATAACATTTGCGCTGTCAGGACGGATATCCATAAGCCCGCTGATAGAGCGCCGTGATTTTTCCACGGCATAGCTTTCAAACAGTTCTCCCACAAGGAAGAATATCATTACCTCAACGCCCTCGGAATACTGTCCCACGAAAAATGCTCCCAGAGAGGCGATGCACATCAGAAAATTCTCGTCGAATATCTGCCCGCGGAGGATATTTTTTCCTGCCTTCAGCAGTATTCCGCCGCCTGCTGCAAGATATGCTGCAAGAAATACAATAAGCTCGATATAGCTTCCGTAAGGAATATTTTCAAACGGGATAAGCTCCCCTGCCGCAAAGATGATAACACCTGCAATTATCCTTGCAAGCATTTTTTTCTGCTTTTTTGAAAAGGATATCTTCATTTGAGTACGACCTCGCAGTCGGGTTCGATTTTGGAGATAGCCTTGACCGCCTTTTTAAGTATCTTGTCAAAATCGGCTTCGTCCGCCTCGATAATCATTTTCTGTGTAAAGAATGACACAGAGGCGCTCTGCACGCCGTCTATCTTATTAATGGCGTCCTCCATTTTAGCAGCGCAGTTGGCGCAGTCCAAGTCTCTTAGTTCGAATACCTTTTTCATAGTGAATACTCCTTTTATATTGATTTGATGATTAATATTTTATCATATGAACAACCGTTCATATATTTATTATACTCATTTTTTTATATTTGTCAATAGGTTTTGCAAAAGTTTTGAAAATAAAAGTGCCTGCCGATTTTTTCGACAGGCACATAAGATATTATTTTCTTTCCGATAATATTTACTCCGCCGTTTCGCGTATGTCCGAATTGCAGTCATAAAGGCATTCATTGATTATTTGGTCGGTAAGGATATCCCGCCTGCGCATTTCGTCAACGGCGCTGCCCCGACAGAAGGAACATAATGAATTATTGTAGATGTACATCAGTGCTTCATCGGGAATTCTGTCGTTTTCTGCCTCGTGAAGTATGAATCGAATGATACCGTGCCAGTCGGTGTCCTCATAGCTTACATCTAAGCTGTTCAGAATATCCATGAACAGACCAAAATCGCTGTCCTTATAATTTTTTATCAGCATTTCCACGGCTTTTTCGGAATATTCCTTCTTTAATAGAGACAGCGAATATTCATGCACACTGTCCGCTCTTATTACGCACAGCGCATCAAGAGCCGCATTTTTCAGCCGTTCATTATCAGACTCGGCATATTCTATCAGTATTTCGGGGTCAAGTGGAAAAGGATCTTCCTTTTCACTGAACATATAAAGCAGTTCCGCCTTTTTGCCGATATCCGTTTCGGATACCGCTATTTCCGCAAGTCTGCGCTTTTCCTCGGGAGAGCCATGTCTGCCGAAGGACAATGCATCTATCGGAAACATTTTCCCGCCCTCGGATACCCTGCCAATAATATCCTCGGCAGTGGAACGCCCGGGTCTTTTTTTTCTTTCTTCTTTTTCTTCCTCATGGCTCATAACGCGGATAAATCTTCTCATTTTGGCAGAATCGGCAGGCAGCTTTTTCAGCACATCTTCGCCGAACATATCCCCTGCGCAGGAGAAAAACCAGCCAAACCGCCATTTCAGGTCATTGTCCTCCGCACGTCTGCGGCGGATAAAATATCCACCCAAATCGGAAGCAATTCCGCAGAAGCGTTCAAAGCCCTTAAGCTCCATGAGAACGATAGAGATATAATCAAAGCTTTCGACATAGTCCTTCTGCTTATCGCTCCAACGTGTTGTCATCATCAGACGGTAAAGCTCGCTGTATTTCTTCTCAATGATTTCCGCTGCATTTTCATTGCCGTCATAAGCAAAGTCTGCAATAAAGTCGCACAGATGATTTATCATGTGCCAATCGGTGTTTACCTCGTCCGACAGAAATTTCTCCGCGGCGGCATTGAGAAAATACTCCGGGTCCTCATACTTTTGGACAAGATTATATATGTAATTTCCCCGTGCCCCCTCACACTGCATATCAAATGAAATATCGTTCAGACAGCCGTATAAGACTATATCTCTGAAAAGCTCTTCATTGCCGTCAAGGAGATAATAGCATCTTCCGTGACCGCAGTTCATAAGGCGTCTGAATTCGATGATTTTATTATCCATAATATCACTCCAAAATGAAACTATCATGCTTTGCGCTTGTCGGGCTTAACGGGACGCCGGGGCGGAAAGCATCTGTCATACCTGTATTTCTGCGGCTCTTTGCAATAATCCGAGAGGGAGATCAGGTCACCGTCATTATAATCAATGGAAAATCTTGACGTTGATCTTACAATGACCTCAGCCGAATCGGAGGAAAAGGTCACAGGCATTTCAGGAAATACAGCGGTGCCATAGGATTCACAGCATAAATTATCGCTCAAAGTAACGGTCGTTCCTCTGACAAATCCGCCTTCATTATGAAAGCTGATCTCATAGCTCAGAACATCCGTAAAAACGAATTTGCATATCCCCGATAAATACATATCCTCATTGCAGTCGGTAAAGACTTCGCTCCTCTGCAGTTCGTTTTTGAAAAAATCCCTTCGGAGCAGAGTTATCCCTCCGCATATAACAGTAAATTTTCCGTCCATGAAATATGGCTCGGAGACCAATCCTGCTTCGCTGAAATCAATTGTGTTCATCATAAAGGGAGTTATAAGCTTATGCATAGTTGTTTTCCTCGTTTCAATACAGCCTTTTTAATGTGTATCTGCTTACATTATATCAAACTCACATCAAAATGTCAAATTATAATAAACATATTATTGATAAATTGTCAATTCCTTGACAAAATCGGGATTTACTGCTATAATTAACATGGTGAATTATATTACAGAGAAAAACCGAATGGAGTTTATAAAATGATACTGTCACTGGAAAATATCAGTAAAATATATAACGGAAATACCGTACTTGACAACGTTGCTCTGACTATCGAGGATAATGACAGGATAGGTCTTATCGGCGTGAACGGCTGCGGCAAGTCCACCCTGCTCCGCATAATAACGGGCATGGAGGAATATGAGTCCCAGCCCGAGCCCAATGTTCCGCAGCTTGCAGTTACAAAAAAAGCAACGGTAGGCTTTCTCCAGCAGAACACGGGACTTGACCGTAACAGCACTATCATCGAGGAAATGACTTCCGTATTCCGTCCGCTCCTTGACGTGCAGGAAAAAATGCGTCAGCTTGAACAGGAAATGGCACGCCCCGAGGTCCATGACGATAAAAAGCGCTTTGCGGAAATATCCGCCGAGTACGACCGTCAGACCGCATATTTTGAAGCAAAGGACGGCTACCTTATCAACGTGAAGATACGCACCGTATTAAACGGTATGGACTTTCCTCCCGAGCGGGATAATATGGTGATCTCGTCGCTGAGCGGAGGCGAAAAGACACGCCTTGCACTGGCAAAGCTGCTTCTTGAAAACCCGTCGCTGCTTATCCTTGACGAGCCCACCAACCATCTTGATTTTAATACGATAGTCTGGCTGGAGGATTACCTGCAAAGCTACAAGGGAGCGCTGCTCATAGTTTCCCATGACCGCTATTTCCTCGATAAGCTTACTACCTCGATATGCGAGATAGAGCATGGACATCTGAAACGCTATAAGGGTAACTATACCGCATTCACCGTGCAGAAGGAAGCTGATACTGTCCGTCAGATGAAGGAATACGAGGCTCAGCAGGAGGAGATCGCCAAGCTGGAGGATTTTGTGGCAAGGAATCTGGTCCGCGCCACCACCTCATCAATGGCAAAGAGCCGCATAAAAAAGCTTGAATCCATGGAGCTTATCGAAAAACCCGCTGGTCCCGAGAAAAAGGCGAAGATACGCTTTGAGTACGATATCGTCCCCCCGCTTGATATACTGTCGGTAAAGGACATCGACATTTCCGTAGGCAAGGGAGCGGACAGAAAAACTCTTGTGGATCATCTGTCCTTTGATATCCGTCGGGGTGACAAGCTGGGCATAATCGGCTCCAACGGCATAGGAAAATCCACACTGCTGAAAATACTCTGCAAGCAGCTTCCCATAACTCACGGAAAGACCGAATGGACGAAAAATATCAAGCTTTCCTATTTCGACCAGGAAAACTCTATCCTCGACTTCAACAACACCGTCATGGAGGAAATACACAAGCGCCGTCCCACAATGACCGACGGACAGGTCCGTTCTCTTCTGGGACTTGTGCGGATAACGGGCGAAAACGTCTATAAGCAGGTAGGCGTGATAAGCGGCGGCGAGCGTGCCAAGCTCTGCTTTGCGGTCATGATGCTGGAGCGGGGAAATGTCCTCGTGCTGGACGAGCCTACCAATCACCTCGATATGGCGACGAAGGAAGTCCTCGAAGAAGCCCTCTGCAGCTATGACGGCACTATCATATTCGTTTCCCATGACCGATATATCCTGAATAAGCTTGCCACCCGCATAATGGAGATAACCGAGGACGGCGCGGAGATGTTCGACTGCGGCTTTGAAGAATACATGGATATCAAGACAAAACGCAGAGAAGAGGAAGAAAAAACTGCCCTTCAGGAAAAAATGCAGAGGGAAAAGCAGGAGGCGGAGGAACGCGGCGCAAAGGCGTTCCGCTCCAAGGAGCAGCGCGCA
Organism: Oscillospiraceae bacterium; assembly: GCA_051893755.1. Taxonomy (GTDB): domain Bacteria; phylum Bacillota; class Clostridia; order Oscillospirales; family Ruminococcaceae; genus RGIG4694. The sequence continues at coordinate 580 of JBJFHQ010000328.1, read as the reverse complement.
AAGGACGCTAAGCGCCGACAGAGAATAAAAGAGCTTGAATCGGAGATAGACCGCCTTGAAGCGGAAATGGCAGTTCTGCAGGAGGAAATGTCATCTCCCGAGGTATGTACCGATTATCAGCTCATGCACCAAAAATGCGAGGAATTTGAACAGCTGAAAAGCCTTTCCGCCGAGTATTCGGACGAGTGGCTCATGCTGTCGGAGGAAGAGTAGCAGATAATGAACAGAAACATGAAGGTAGCGGCGATACACGATCTGTCGGGGATCGGACGATGCTCGCTTACGGTAATTCTCCCGACACTGTCCGCCATGGGGATACAGGTCTGTCCCATTCCCACGGCAATACTTTCTGCGCACACAGGCGGCTTCGGCGATGTGGTCATGGAGGACCTGACCGATTATATCTCCCCTGCCCTCGATCATTACAAGCGGCTTGACTTCAAGTTTGACTGTGTTTACAGCGGATTTCTCGCATCAACTGCGCAGATAGATCACTGTCTGGAATTTTTCCGTGAGTATAAGTCCTCGCTTAAGGTGGTGGACCCTGTTATGGCAGACCACGGCAAGCCCTACAAGACCT
>JBJFHQ010000327.1:0-8002 GCA_051893755.1 Oscillospiraceae bacterium | reverse complement strand
ATTATTGTAGGTCAGCAGCCGTCCTGCGGGGGAATGCGTGTCTCTGCTCAGAGATTGTTCTCGAAATACTCCCGATAGGCGGCGATAGCCTCGTCCTCGTCGGAGCCGCCTGCGGAAACGGTGACGGTATCTCCCGCCTTTATGCCCAGACTCATTACTCCGATAAGACTTCCTGCGGATACGGTCCTGCCGTTTTTGCCCAGTGTGACGCTGCTTTCAAAGCCCTTGGCAAGATTGTAGATAACTCCTGCGGGACGGGCGTGTATGCCTGCTTCGTCGGTTATGACATATTGAAACTGCTTCATGCTCTCACTCCCGCGACGTTATCCGATAAGCACCTTGTCCATATCATCGGCGAGGGCGTATATTTCGCTGATATCGCGGTTTATCTCCCTGCTCTGCTCCGAGGAGGCGCCCATTTCGGTGAGCAGATTGTCAAGGGGAGTTACTATCCTTGCCAGCATGGAGCGGAGCTTATCCACATCCTGTGCGTCAAGGCTGTCCGCTTCTTCGCAGAAGGAGACCAGCATGCGTATCATCATCGAGATATTGTCCGCCATGGACAGCAGACGGTTCGTAAGCATTTCGGAGCCCTGAACGTTTTTCTTGATATTTTCGATCTTCTCTGTCAGAGCTGTGGAGATAGAGCCTACCTTTGCCACCTGTATAGCAATGACAGACTGCCGCTCCTCCAGATTGGAGTGCTTTTTCTCCAGAGCCTTTTTGGCGTAAACTATGCAGTTATCGGGATAGTTGCAGCCTGCTGCGATAGCGGTCGCCATCTGCTCACAGCTTCTGTAGCCGCAGGCATGACAGTTGAAGCTTCTCTCTTCATCGGTGTGCTTATCCAGCTTATTGAACGCCTCGTCCAGCTGCTGTGGAGTGATCTCCGACGCAGCAGAGGGCTTTTTCGGATATTTTCTTATGTAGTCGTTGATATTAAGGAGATCGTCGAACGCCTTGAAGCGCTTGTCTGCGCCCTCCTTGAAAAGACCCTTGGTCTTTCTGTGCTTTCTTGCGGATTTCTCCACGTCTCTCATGGACGCCATTACGTCGAAGATCGACTGCTTGGTGCCGCTGGCAGGTCCGATATTGCAGCCGAACTCGCAGCTGAGTACATCGAACACCTCGGGATGCTTGAAGTCAGGCATCTTGCCGTACTCGTCCAGCTCGGCGTACACCTTGTTCACGCCCTCGGAGTTGGTTATGTTGATATCGGGATTTTCAAGCCAGATATTATCGCGGAGCCCGCCGGGACGGGGATATACCGAGCCTACGAGACCCTGTGTGTCCTGAAAATCGTACTCGAATTTTTCCTCGTCGGTGGGAATGGGTATGCCGTTATCCTCCAGATACTGCATAAGATGCTTGATAGTCACGTTATATTTGATAAGTCCCGTAGCCTCAAACTCGGTCTTTTTGGCGATACATGGGGAAAGCATCGCCATAGGCATATTCACGCCCACTATCTTTTTCAGATAGATAGCCTCGCACATTACGGGGCTCTGAATGGGGGAAAGGCTGTCTACCAGCTCGGGATGATACTTTAATACATAGTTTACGATCGCGGCGCAGGGCTGGGAGATGATGTTCCCCACCATGCCCCTTTCAATGGCGCGAAGATGTCCCCATGTGCAGATATCCGCACCGAAGGAAATGTCGTACACATTGACCTTTTTCTTTTTGAACCAGTTGAGCAGTGACTTCCACTGTGTGGGAAGCACCGTTTTGATAGCAGGCGCTACCAGAAGAGCCATCTGCGTTTTGCCGAGCTGTGCCATGAATTCGTCGGTGTCGTCCACGTAAAATCTTGCGCCGTGGGTGCAGGTCCTTGTGCATTCGCCGCAGTCGATACATTTTTCGGGGTTTACGTCGATGAAGGGTCTGCCGTTTTCGTCCTTTTTGCATACGTTTGCCTCGATAACGGGGCAGGTCCTTATACAGGCGTTGCAGCCTGTACATTTGTCTTTGTCTACTTTTATCAGGTTTGCCATATACGTTCACTCCTTATGTTAACAAAAAAGGGTTTTAAAAAGTTCGTAAAATTGATTGTCTAAATACAATTATAACACTTTTGTCACAAATGTCAATGATACAGGGCGATTTTTTCCATAAAATATAATTTTAATAGGAATTATTGTTGCAATTGTATAAAATTTTTATGAATACGATTACAAAAAATCTATAATTATTTTTGCGCTCAGGCGTAAAAACCACAAAAAAACCGCGGCATAAAGCCGCGGAAATTTATCTTTTGGGATCATTCCTTTTCTGCTGTGGTCTGTTCGGCGCTGACCGCCATTTTGCGCTTGTTCTCGTATATTCCGATAAGCACGATCGCTGCTGCGCCGAGGAAGGTCATGATAAGTCCGACTTTAAGTCCCGGAGGGAAATATTTCATCTCTATGGTGTGAGTGCCCGCTGTTATCGGCACGCCTATGAGCGCATCGTACAGCTCGGTTATCTCCGTTTCTGCGCCGTCAACATATACCGTCCAGCCCGGCTCGTTGGAGATGGACGTGAACATTATGCCGTCCTTGTCGGCGGTGATAGTTCCCTTGATGTGGTCCTCTTTGAAGGACTCTATCTCCAGCGGGTGCTGCTTTAAGGTCTCAATGGCAGAGGCAAACTTTTCCTCGTCCAGATATACGAACTCTTCATCCTGGAAAAGCACCTCGTTTTTGTCGTTGGCAATGGTGGTGATGAGGGATATCTGCTCGCCCTCTTCAAATTTGCCCAGAGCAAGGATACTCATATTGCCGCCCTCAAAGTAGTACTCCAGAAAATCCTTGTTGAGCCAGAGATTTACCCTGCGCTCGTATTTTGAGGGGAAGTACATATATATCATGTTGTTGTTGGGAGCGGTGATGAAAAACTCTGCCTGACTGTTCTCGCCCTCAACTACAGTGGTGTATCTTGCATGGCTGCCGTATACGCCTGCTTTGGCATTTTCCGTCTTTATCTCGTCGATGTTTATGCGGTAGAAGAACTCCTGCTCCTCGTCTGACAGCATCGAGGACAGCAGCTTGTTCTGATTGTCAAAGGGATATTCCGTGCCCGAGAAATGACAGTTTGCTGCTGCATTATCCACCATGAACGCTATCGGCAGCGCATAGGGATTTTCATAGACGCATATCTCGTTGCTTTCGTTGGTTTTTGTCAGCACAAGATCGTCGTAATGCCTGGACTCGGGGATATCGGGCATGATAACGCCGCCGTCATCGTCCTTTTTGATCTCCGCACGCTCCATGACGTACTTCACTCCGAATATGGCATCGGTCACATAGGTGGCTCCGCGGTACTTTATATAATGTCCGCCGTAGGAGAAGCCCAGCTTTCGCAGGAACTGGATAGAGCTTGCATTCAGCGTGGAGCTGGAATGGGACAGCCCGTAGCTGTTCAGTGCAAGGGAATCGTTCACTGTACGGTGATAGTCGCTCTCTATGCGGTACACGCCGCCGTCCTCTTCCTTAATAGACTGCACCGTTTCCCGTCCCAGCGAGATATAGCTGTTATAGCCCGAATGCTTGGAATAGTTCACGTCGTCGTCTATGGCAAAGAGATTATACAGCGTTGACGCAAACATCTCCGCCGAGACGAATATTGCCAGAGCGGCGGTTATCCCCGGAGTGAGCGCCTTTCTGTTGCGGTAGCAGTACAGTATCAGGCAGTAAACGGCTGTGAATACCACGCTGTACCATATGGCGGTGATGATGCCTGCGCTCTCGTAGCCCTGCTTGTCTACATAGAAAATGTACACGATAAGCCCCGCCATTACGCCGCCTATCTCCTTGAGGGTTATGCCTTCGATGTTCTGGAACGCCTCCGCTGCGGCTATGAGCATCACGAACGAGAACGTGAAGGAATAGCGGTAGGGCAGCCAGTTGGGTACCTGAAAGCCATGCCATGCGATGTCGATATTTGAAATGTACATGGAGAGTATCACCGACAGCAGCAGCAGTCCCGTGCCTATCTTGTTTTTCAGCTTTATCCTGTCGTTCATGAAGTAGAGGGGGAGCAGTATCAGCGTGATGACTCCGCAGTAAACGGCGGGAGAGCCTTCGTTGCGGCAGGTGTCATACATGTTCGGCAGAAGGCTCTTGAAAAAGTCGATGAAGTCGAACTGGGTCTTCCATTCAAAGGTGGGGTCGGTGAAGTCCAGCTTGCCCAGCTGCAGCGAATGATACAGAGGAATCAGTATCCATGCGGCACAGGCTGCGGATAATATCCCGCCCAGCGCAAATTTCAGCCCCGATATCATAAAGCTCTTGAAATGTATGCCCTTTTCGTTTGCGGAAAAGTAATAGTACAGGAAATACAGCACCGAAAAGAATGCCAGCATCCAGCCGATGTAGAAATTCGCCATGAACATCAGCGACAGCGGAATGATGAAATAAAGCATCCTGTTTTCGTCTGTTATTTTCTCTATCCCCCGTGCGATAAGGGGCAGGTATATCAGTCCGTCCAGCCACATGGGGTTCATCAGCTGCACTATCATATATGCCATCAGAGCGTACATCACCGAGAAAAGCAGCGCAGTCTTGGGCTGTGCCTTCCTCGACTTCTGCAGGTAGAAGCAGAAGGTGATGCCTGCCGTCCCTACCTTGCACAGCTGCATTATCAGCAGCGATTCGGTAATGATGCTCCTCGGCAGAAGCATGACTATCAGCGTGAACGGGCTTGCCAGATAATAGGCGAAGATGCCCATGAACTCGCCGGTAAGGTTTCTGCTCCATGAGATGAAGGGGCTCGCGTCTCCCCGGAGGATATCGCGGAGATGCTCGTAATAGTACACATACTGTCCGTTAAGGTCGAGTACCAGCACCGATTCGTCCCCGAAGGGATATACTCCGAAGCAGAAATACGCCACAAGGAGCAGTATCGCAGGGACAAAAAATGCCAGCAGATATATCCTGCGCGATTTAAAAAATTCAAATATCTTTTTGAACACAGCGTTCCCGCCATTTTTCTTAATACGCGGGGGAGCACTGTTTCCTGAAATGGTTTCCGTGGAATTGTCGGACATTTTATTGTTTCATCCTTTCCGTGATTTAGAGATTAGTGAATAGTGAATAGTGAATAGTGAATAGTGAAGAGTGATTAGTTGATAGTTAACAGTGAATAGTTCGTAGTTAATAGTTGACAGTGATGAGTGAATAGTTTCGACATTTTTACCTGTAATGTAACCGCCGCTATAACTATTCACTATTCACTCTTCACTATTCGCTCTTCACTAACTTCATTTTTACCTGTAATGTAACCGCCGCTATAACTATTCACTATTCACTCTTCACTTTTCACTATTCACTAACTTTTATTCTAAGATGCTCATTATATCGGCAATGCTCATATGCATTATGCTGCCGTCGCCGTTTACTGCCATGTCCGCAAGCTCACGCTTGTTTTCCTGCAGCAGACGTATCTTCTCTTCAATGGTGTTTTTCGCTATCAGCTTGTAGACCTGCACGCTGTTTTTCTGTCCTATGCGATAGGCGCGGTCGGTTGCCTGATTTTCTGCGGACACGTTCCACCATGGGTCGTAGTGTATGACTATATCCGCTCCCGTAAGGTTAAGTCCCGTGCCGCCCGCTTTCAGCGAGATGAGGAAAACCTGCGTACTGTCGGCGTTGAAGCTGTTTACCAGCCGCAGACGTTCCTCCGCCTTTGTGGAGCCTGTCAGCTTATAGCAGGAGATATGCTCCGCTTTCAGCCGCCCCTCTATCTTGTCCAGCATGGTGGTGAACTGGGAGAAAAGCAGCACCTTATGCCCTGCCTCGGTGCAGCTTGCGATAAGCTCCATGCAGGATTCCAGCTTTGCGCTGCCCGAGGTGTAATTCTCGTACACCAGCGACGGGTCACAGCATATCTGCCGCAGTCTTGTCAGCATGGCAAGTATCTCTATCTTGCCCTCGTTGGGATTTGCTGCGGCGAATTTCTCACGCAGCTTCTTTTTCATGGAGAGCACATTCGCAGCGTAGAGCTTCTGCTGTTCCTCGGTCATTTCCTCGGCGAGGATAGTCTCCGTCTTTTCGGGAAGCTCGGTCAGAACGTCCTTTTTCATTCGCCGCAGCAGGAAAGGCGAGGTCAGCCGCGACAGCTCCTGCGCCGCCTTTTGGTCGGTGTATTTCACGATAGGCGTTTCAAAGGCTTTCTTGAAATGAGTGTACCCGAAAAGATACTCGGGCATGATATAGTCGAAGATGCTCCACAGCTCCGCAAGGGAGTTTTCCACGGGGGTGCCTGTAAGAGCGAATCTCACGCGGCTCGTGATGCCCTTGACAGCCTTTGCTGCCTGTGTGGTGTGATTTTTGATGAACTGCGCCTCGTCGGCAAACATGAAGTCAAAGGAGATGTCCTCATACTCTGCGATGTCTCTCGTAAGCATGGTATAAGAGGTCACCAGAACATCGCTGTCCTCATGGCTGCGTATTATTTCACTGCGCACGGCGGCGCTGCCCGATACCACCGATACTTTGAGCGACGGAGCAAACCGCTCCAGCTCACTTTTCCAGTTGAGTGTCAGCGACGACGGACAGACTACCAGACTGATCACCTGTCTGTCGGTATTTTCCTTTGCGGACAGCATCAGCGCGATAGACTGTATGGTCTTGCCCAGACCCATATCGTCCGCAAGTATGCCGCCGAAGCCGTAATCCGAAATGGTCTTGAGCCAGCGGAAGCCGTACTCCTGATATGGGCGCATGCTGCCGCAGAGCCCCTTCGGCACGGGATAGTCCGAGGATGCCGATTCCGCAAAATCACGGACCGCCTTCTTGAAGTCCTCGCTGCGGCGTATACGCATGCCGTTGATGTTGTCCTGCAGGCTGTCAAGATAGAGCATGCGGTATTTCGGTATTGAGATGTTATCCTTCAAAAATGCTTTGTCGGGCAGAGCAAGACTGTCTGCCAGTCCCGCAAATTCCCCGATGCCCTCGTCGGTCAGGTCCACGAAGGAGCCGTCCTTAAGGCGGTGATATTTCTGTCCCTTCCGATAGGAGCCCAGTATTGCCACAAGCTCGTTTATATCATAGCCGTCCGCGTCTGCGCTGAGCGACAGCAGTCCGTCGTTCTGCGGAGTTATCCCCACCGACGGGTGAATGGGCGGTCGGACATTTATCGCCTTGAAGCGCTCGCTGGCGTACAGCTCCATTCTCTTTGTAAGGTAGGCTATGCCCTCGGAGCACAGACGATAAATATTATCCTCCCCCGATACCTTAAGAGGATGCACGGGGTCGGTCTCGTTTATCTCAAAATATTTCAGCACGGCTCTTTCCGCCGCATATTCGGCGCGTCTGTCCGAAACGCGGTCATTTCCGCCGAAAGCGGGATAGGTCTTGTCTCCGTAGGTGTATTCCAGCTTTGCATAGACGGTGTCACGGTCGGCAAGGTCAAGATATAGCCGTATCTCCGCTTCGGGAGGGACGATATCCTCGAGAAGCTCGCCGCCTTCGATAAACACGTACTTTTTCAGCGGAACTATCACCGATGAGTAAAAGGACGCCATATCCGACGGAGCTATCATAAGTCTGCCTTCCTTTGAAAGCTCGGCGTAAAGCTCGCATACCGCCGTTGAAAAATCATCGGGGCATATATATAGTATATGTCTGTAATCGTCGTGAAAAAACAGTCGGGAGCGGTTTCCCAGCATGGTATAGCTGTTCATGCAGGTCAGTATATAGCTGCCGTTTTCCTTTTCAAAGCGGAGCGTTATATCGGGGCTGCGGCGGTAGATGCGGCAGATCTCCCCGTTGACGGCTATCTCGCCCTTGGTATATACCGTGAAGAATTTATCCGCCCACACGCCTTCAAGGTCGTATTCCTTTGAGGAGATATAATTATAATAATTGTTTCGCTGCTTAGCCGCGGAGAGCATGGTGATGAAATCCAGCAGCGCACGGCTCTGCTCGTCCAGAGCGGCGGGAGTATGGCGGAAGGCAAGCTCCTTGCCGTAGCTGTGATATGCTCCCGTGTCGAAATTTCTGATAAGCTCGGGTATACTCTT
>JBJFHQ010000326.1:0-8035 GCA_051893755.1 Oscillospiraceae bacterium | reverse complement strand
ACAAAATTATGCTCGAAAATCCGCACGCATATCCTATGTGGACAGGTTCTTACTTTTCGTGTAAATTTGCTGTTCGGTCATACCTTCCGCATTTTTACACGGGCGGCGTTATCAATTGTTCGTCGATTCGGCTTTCGGTCACCTTCGCGGATTGATGTCACATATGCTAAAAAGCTAACAACGCGGCAATCGCTGTCGGGCGGACCCGACCCGCCCTTTGGAAACCTGCAGCCTTGAAAGGCTGGCGAACTTTTTGTCCCTGACTTACCTTTCAGCACTTGTTACCCGCAGCCTCAAATGCTCGTTATTCACTCTTCACTATTCACTCTTCACTATTAACTATTAACTAAATCTCCAGCGCATGGTACGTAATGATGATGTCCGCGCCCGCTCTCTTTATTGCCGTGAGATTCTCCCTGATTATCCGCTGCTCATCTATCCAGCCACGCTCCGCAGCAGCCTTTACCATGGAATATTCCCCGCTCACATTATACGCCGCTATCGGCACATCAAACCGCTCTCTCGCACTCTTCAATACGTCCAGATACGCAAGGGCAGGCTTTACTATTATCATATCCGCACCCTCATCAAGATCGTCTGCTATCTCGCGCAGGGCTTCCCGTCCGTTGCGGCAGTCCATCTGATATGTGCGCCTATCGCCAAAGCAGGGCGCAGATTCTGCCGCGTCCCTGAACGGCGAATAATATCCCGAAGCGTATTTCGCACTGTATGACATGATAGGAATATCTGCATATCCGTTCTCGTCCAGTGCAGCACGTATCGCTGCCACTCGTCCGTCCATCATATCCGACGGAGCAATGATATCCGCTCCCGCACGCGCCATGCTCACCGCAGCCTTCGCAAGCAGCGGCAAAGTCGCATCATTTAATATCTTCCCGTCCATCACCACGCCGCAGTGACCATGTGAGGTGTACTCGCACAGGCAGACGTCCGCTATTACGATAAGCTCGGGATAGTTTTTCCTGATGTATCGAATGGCGTTCTGAACCACGCCGTTATCGTCATAAGCTCCCGAAGCAAGCTCGTCCTTCTGCTCGGGAATGCCGAAGAGCAATACTCCCGCAATCCCCTTTTCACGCACTTTGTCCATTATCTCAGGGAGCCTGTCCACCGAATACTGATACACTCCGGGCATGGACTCCACGGGAATTTTTTTGTTCTCGCCGAAAACCACGAACATGGGATATATCATATCCTTGGGAGATATCCGAGTTTCTGCGGTAAGCTCACGCATTGCCTCACTGCTGCGAAGTCTTCTGAATCTTTTCATTTTTAGTCAGCCTTTCAATTTTTTCAATCATTCCGTCGGCAGTAAAGCTGTCGGCGATATATACGTTATTCTTATTCACGGCAGAGCTTTTCAGCAGTTCCTCTGCGGTGATATTGCCGATGCAGACGATTTTTGTCCTGTCCGAAACGGTATACCCCGCCCCGAAAAACGCCCTCACTCCCGAGCCGCTGGCAAAGGTGAGGAAATCGGTGATGATATGTTTATCGGCACGTTCGGCACCACAGGGCACGGTATCGTAGATTTTTACATCGTCATAGGATATCCCGTTTTCGTCCAGAATATCATTGAGTATCTCCGAGCCCTGCTCCGCACGTAGGATAAGCACCCTTTCGCCGCTTTTCACATTTTCCGCAAGCAGCCTTCCCAGCGCTTCAACGGTGTAGGTATCGGGCATAATATCGGGGATAAGCCCTGCGCTTTTCAGATGTTCGCCCGTAGGTCTGCCCACCACGGCAAGCTTTATCCCCCACAGTCTGCGCATGTCGATACCCAGCCCCTTCATGCGGGCAAGGAAAATATCCGCTCCGTTTGCGCTGGTGAGCGCGATGTATTTATATTCCGATATATTTTCAAATGCACTGTCAAACTGCGCATTATCGTCATATTCGGCTATTTTCACCACAGGCAGAGGATATGCGCTTCCTCCCCGTGCATAGATCTTCTCCGACAGCTTTTTCACAAGAGCCTTTGTCCCCGTGACAGTAACAGCCGCTCCGCCCAGCGGTTTTTCCAAGGTCTTGGAAAAGTCCAGCGCCGCCGTTTCTCCGACGATTATCACCGCAGGCGCAGGGATATTTTCTCTTCGCACAGCCCCCGCAATGTCGGACAGCCTTCCCCGTACCGTTCTCTGCTCGGAGGTGCCGCCCTTTGATACCACGGCAGCAGGTGTATCAGCGGATAATCCGCCGCTGATCAGCTCGCAGGACAGCTTTTCCAAGCGTTCAAGTCCCATTAAAAAGATGAGAGTGCCGTCAAGTGCCGAATATTTTCCGAAATATCCCTCGGGAGTGTCCTCTGCTGTGTGAGCCGTGATGACATGAAAGCTGCGGCTTACCTTGCGGTGAGTGACGGGAATGCCCGCAAGCTCAGGGGCTGCGATGCAGGACGATATCCCGGGTATCATCTCAAAGGGGATATCCTCATGAAAAAGAGCCGCCGCTTCCTCGCCGCCACGCCCGAAAACAAAGGGGTCGCCGCCCTTTAAGCGGACGACCGTTTTCCCCTCCAGAGCCTTTCGGACGAGTATATCATTAATAGAATCCTGCGCCTCGCTGTGCTTTCCCATGCGCTTTCCCACATAGAGCTTTTCTGCGTTTTCGGGCGCATATCCAAGAAGCCTTTCGTCCACAAGATCGTCATAGACAACGCAGTCCGCCTGTGACAGAGCATAAGCTCCCCGCAGCGTGATAAGGTCGGCTTCTCCGCAGCCGCCGCCTGTGATATATACCTTTCCGATGCTCATTTTTCCGAAACCAGTCCTTTCAGCAGCTCAAAGCTTTCAGAAGCCTTTCCCTCTGCGGTGATGATATTTTTCCCGTCCGCAGAGCAGATGAGCCTGATATTATCGTCCGACACCTCGGTGAATATCCCCGCAGGCGTGTGGCAGTCTCCGCCGCATATCCGCAGAAATTCCCGCTCGGTCTCAAAGGAGATGTATGTGTCTCTGTGAGATATCCCGCGAAAAATTTCCGCCGCTTCCGAATTTTCGGCAGTTTCAACGGCAATAATTCCCTGACATGCCGCAGGAACGAACCTATCCGCTTCAAACACCGTAAATGAGAAGCTGCCGCTGCCGAATAACCCCAGTCTTTCAAGTCCCGCCGCCGCAAGGATCACCCCGTCATACTCACCCGACAGAAGCTTATTCAGGCGGGTCTCCACATTGCCGCGGATATCCTTGAATACAGCGTTCGGATATATCCGCTTCAGATTTTCGCGGCGCCTTATGCTGCCCGTGCCTATGAGCAGCTTATCCGACGCATCATGCTCTGCGCCCTTCGGCAGAACCAGCACATCACGATGATCGCCCCTTTTCAGCACGGCGGATACCTCCAGCCCGCGGGGCAGGTCGATATCAAGGTCCTTTGCGCTGTGAACGGCTGCGTCAATTTCTCCCGAGAGGATACGCTCCTCCAGCTCCGAGGAAAACACGCCCTTGCCCTCTATCTGCGAGATAGGTCTGTCGATGTACTTATCTCCGCGGGAGGATATCTCCACAATTTCCGCTTCAATATCGGGATATGCATTTTTCAGCGCCTTCACGGCAATTTCCGTCTGTGCAAGAGCCAGTCTGCTCTTACGGGTCCCTATTCTTATCTTCATATTCCATGTCCTCTAAAAGCATGTAGATTTCCGAACGGTCGGGTATGGTCTCCGAGCTGTCAATGTAGTTGATAACGGCATACATAACGTCCCTGCGCCGTTTCTCCGAGGAAAACCTCTCCCTGACGATAGGACGCAGCTCCGCGGTCATCTCTGCGCAGAACAGCATTTTATCATCGATAAGCTCTTCTATCCTCCGACGCAGATACGCCGAAAAGGCGGGAGCCGTCCCCGAAGAGCATATCCCCACAGAGATATTCCCCTCATGTACCAGTGCAGGGAAAATAAAGGTGCATTTTTCGGGGTCGTCCACCGTGTTCACGGGGATATTCTTTTTCACGCAAAGCTCGTAGATATGCCGATTCACCTCATTATCAGATGTGGCGGATATCACGGCGGAGGCTCCCTCGATATCGCCGTCCGAAAAGGGCTTCACATTTATTGTGATATTGCCGTACTCTTCGGACAGCCTGTATATCTCATCGCAGACCTCGGGTGCGGTCACGGTCATTGCCGCGCCGTACTCCGCCAGAATACGCACCTTGCGGCATGCGACCCTTCCGCCGCCTATCACCGCTATCCTCATATTATTTATATCCGCAAAAAAAGGAAAATATCCCATATATCATTCTCCAAAGCTCTTTATGATCTCCAGCACATGAGAAAGCTCATCATACCCCAGCCCCGCTTTCAGCCTGAACAGCAGCTTTTCAAAAGGTATCTCCGCGATACCCTTTCCGATACGCTCCGCCTCGGGCAGAAGCTCGTGGATAAGCAGCTCTTTTTTAAGCTCGTCCGTTTCCTGTTCGATGATACCTTCCGCCGCCTGTGCGCCCGACATTTTCACGCGGTTATTCTCCTGGGCAAGCTCGCCGAAATGGTCAATATCGAGGACCTCCGCCCAGGGCAGAGCGGATATCGTCTCTTCGATATCATGGGGAACTGCAAGGTCGATGAACAGCCGTTTTCTCTTATCGGTCACAGCCTCTTCAAGGCGATTTTTAGTTATGGTATAGTGGGGGCTGCCCGTCGCCGAGATAACAGCGTCCGCATCGTTAATGGCGGAATATCTGTCGGAATAGCTCACTATCGTCACGTCTTCGGGTGAGAAAAAGACCTCTCCGCCGCAGGTCCTGCGGGTAACCGAAACGCTTACGTTCTTATGTGCAAGCAGATTTTTCACCGTACTTGAGCCGATCTTTCCGCTTGCGCCGATAACGAGAACGTTCACCCTCTCGCCGAGATCGGCCGCCGCATTTGCTGCCAGAGTCGCAGTGGAAACAGGCACTCCCGAAAGAGTGGTCTCGGTCTTTATCCGCTTTGCGCAGGCGACGGCACGCTGGAAAATCATATTCAGCTCATAAGAGGTAAAGCCCTGTTCCATGGCTGTTTTAAATGCATTTTTCGTCTGACCGAGTATCTCGTCCTCGCCCATGACCATAGATTCTATCCCGCACGCCACCTTAAAAAGATGACGGACGGCGGCGTCCTCGGAGAATATCATAAGCACAGGTGCCAGCTCCCCCTCGGACACGCCGCCGAAGTCCGAAAGCAGTGCCTTTGCCGCCGATATTGCTAAGGCATCTCCCGAAAAGTACATTTCCGTCCGATTACAGGTACAAAGCAGAACGCAGCCCGTAATATGCTCATTTCCGACAGCCTTTTCAGCGAGCGCATGCCGGACGTCCTCAGAGAACGCCATTTTTTCACGGAAACCCACGTCCGCCTTTTTATAATTAATGCTGATGCAATACAAATTTATCACCGATTATAATAATATCATATTATCTCTATCTTTTCAATAGTATTTTGATTAATTTTCTTGCGGTCCCGAGCAGTCACGGGCAGCAGCAATAGTTTCGAGAGTATCTCCCAACTGCACGAACATTGCCGCCAGCAGGCTTATCTCCTTTGTTGTCCTTCCCTCAGCCACAGCCGCCGCCAGAGCCATAACAGCTGCTGCAGGGCAAAGTCCGCCCGTCCGACCCTCCCCCTTATCACATTCCATACTCTCCCTCCTCTCCTGATATCATTATATGTTTTTTATTTGGTTTTGTCATTGGAGGGAGAAGTACAGCGGTCGTTCGGTTTTGCCGGTCTGTAATTGTAAGGCGGTCACGGCTGATTTAGCTGACTAACTGCGTTAGCCGCAGCCACGCGCGTGGGGGAGACACACTCTCTTCCATCAGCCCTAACTTTTGCCTTGCTGAAATACCGGCGGTTACCACGCTCCCGCTTACTTACTATTGGGCGGCGGCAGCCTTTTGTTCGTGTCATCGGTTCCGCAGTAATGCTGTTTGGGGATTTTATTGGCTGTTTATCCAATGTGTTCATAAGTTTTTCATCGGTAACTATTAACTATCAACCAATAACTATTAACTATCAACTATTCACTCTTCACTATTCACTAACACCTCCGAGAGCTGACCCGCCGCGGTGGCAAAGTCCGTAAACAGTATCCCTCTGATGCCGCAGTCCTCCGCGCCTTTGATATTCACCTCGCGGTCGTCGAGGAAAATGCAGTCCTCGGGAGCAAGGTCATATTTTTTCAGCAGGATATTGTAGATGATAGGGTCAGGCTTCATCACATGGTACTCATACGAGACCACCCGTCCGTCGGTATATTTCAGAAAATCCCAGCTCTGCGAATGTATCTCGAACATGAACTTCGGATAATTTGACAGCAGATAGATATTATGTCCCGCCGCTTTCAGCTCCCTAAGCCAGTCCGAAGTGTATTCAAACGGCACCACCAGCTTCGTGATATCCTGCCAGAACAGGGCGTATTCCTTTTTATTATCGGGGAAACGTCCGCCTATCTTGTCGATAAGTATTTTGTGGGGGATTATGGACAGGTCAAACTCATCCCATATGGGGTCGTTAATCATACGCTCGCCGAACATGGCGATGACCTCCTCGGAAAATCCCAGCTCACGGCAGTAGCTCTGCCAGCGAAAATCTGCAAGCACCATGCCTATATCAAAAATAATGTTCATATTGCAAGCCTCCCTTGATAAGAACCTGTCTTCACAAGATATGTGTGCGGATTTTCGAGCATAATTTTGTAAGCGCAGTGTTCTGCGCTATAGGCAATGCAAAAATGTGCAGGCGGGCTATCGCCCCGCAAGCATTTTTAACGCAGACTGCGGCAAAATTTGCCGAAAAGACGTGCGCACATGCTTGTGAAGACAGATTCTAATTATATTATAGCATTTTCATTGAGGGATTACAAGGCTTTTATATTAAAATGCAGACAAGCTTATACCTGTCTGCATTTTTCAACTTATTCAATTTCTTTCATTATCTGTTCTATTACAGCAAATATTTCCATATTAATACTTCCGCCCGATAAAAGTCTGTTTTTGCATACATTCTGAACATTATTGAGATACTGTACCATAACAGGCGCGTCAAGCTGATTTTCACGTGTTATCATCGGATTTTCACCGCTTTTATAAGTTGACGGATTTCCTATTGGATTAAGCATATTGCTTATTCCGCCGCCCACTCCGCAGAGGTCCATTTCGTTTGCCGCCTTGAACAGATCACGCTGTGTCATCCCGCCGTCCTGTGAATACTTATCCATGATCGACTGACGAATCTCCTCGTCGCTCATTTCTCCGTAAAGTGCGGCTCTTCTTGCCTTCGGCACATTTGCATATCCTCCGCAGGCTTCGTTCACCTCTTTTCTGAATTGTATAAGAACGCTCATACACCTGTCCTCTGATGTAGGAGGATTCACATAATCTATCGCCAATGCGTCAAGGAAATTATTGCCGTAGCAATGCTGATATTTCTCATATATCGCCTTGTATTTTTCGGCTCTGCTCATATTCTCAAAGCCGTTTTGCTTCTGTTCCTCTGTAAGCCTTTCAAAATCCTTTGCATTGGTAAAGTCAAAGCATGATTTCTTGTATTCCATACCCATTTCGATAAGCCTGTCCTGTTCGGGGTCGCCTGTTGAATAAAAGGTATATAATTCAGAAAAATCAGCAATGTCTTTGCGGGAGAACAATGAATTATCTGCATCGGCTGAACGTTCGGAAACATCGCCGACGATTTTTTCATCTTCATCGGGAATTATTCTGAAGCAGGGCATATCCGTGTCAGCCGCTTTTGAACTGAGCTGCTTCTTGTCTGTGACCTTTCCGTCCCGTCCGAGCATATAAAGATACTGCTGCGGAACATATCCTTCTACTCTTTCCAATCGCATAAATATCCCTCCAATACGTGCCAGATCGTAATGATCTTACTTACTGTAATTATACTTCCTTATTCGGTCATTTACAAGTATTCAAGGCGAAATTCCAAAAAATCCACAAAAACGCCGCCAAAAAATTGATTAATATGTATATTCCAAAAAAGGATATCTTATGATATAATAAGTAAAACGATTACATT
>JBJFHQ010000325.1:0-1720 GCA_051893755.1 Oscillospiraceae bacterium | reverse complement strand
TGTCATATTGTAAAGTACTGATTAGTTATGACAGGCATGAATATTTTTCATATCACCCCTTGAGTTCCCGCCGAAAATGATGTATACTATATTATATAACAAATCAAAAGGGAGCTGCTCCGATGATAAACTACGAATATTACAAGGTTTTCTATTTTGCCTGCAGGTATAAAAATTTTACCCGCGCCGCTAAAATACTGGGGACGAGCCAGTCTGCGGTGAGCCATACCATATCGACTCTGGAATATCAGCTGGGAAGGCGGCTCTTCGTCAGGAGCAGCCGCGGCATCACTCCCACTCCCGACGGCGAGCTTCTGTTCAAATATGTGTCCGCAGGCTGCGAGGCATTTATCCGCGGCGAAAACGAGCTTATCAACAGCAGCTCTCAGGACGAGGGCACCGTGTACATCGCCGCCACCGAGGCTGCGCTCAACTGCTATCTTTTCAAGGCGCTGGAGGGCTTCCGTGCAGCTCACCCGAATATCCGATTCAGGATAGAAAGCCTCAGCACAGGCGGAGCTGTTGACGCAGTGCTGTCGGGAAATGTCGATTATGCGCTGCTTTCCGCGCCTGTCAAGCTGAACAAGCCCCTTGTAAAGAAAAATCTTGCGGACTTTTCCGACGTGCTCATCTGCGGTGAGCGCTGCCGACATCTGCAGAACGAGACTCTGAAGCTTGAAGATCTGAAGAAATACCCGCTGATACTGCTGTCGGAAAAGACCGTCACACGGGCGTTTTTCGATGAGTATTTCAGCAGCTGCGGAGTGTTCATCACTCCCGACATCGAGGCTGCCACCTCGGATATGATAATCCCCATGGTGAAAAATAATCTGGGGATAGGCTTCGTCCCCGAGCTGATGCCCCAGCTTTCCGAGGAGGGGATATATCGGCTCACGGTTTCTCCCCCGCCGCCTGTCCGCAGCATCACCGCAGTCTACAACTCTTCAATGCCGAAAAGTCCTGCGGCAAAGGCGTTCTTCAAGGAGGCTCTTGAAGGCTGACCTTAACTTTTTGAGAAATATATTGACAAATCTGCCGATTTATGGTATGATCTCAGTAAAAGGGGGAACATGATCATGAAGGCAGGAAAAAAATTTATTTTCGGCATTATTGCGGCGTTTTTTATGATAATATCCACTGGCTGCTCAAAAAATTATACATGTGCGGATATAGCCGGGACATGGACAAACCATGTTCTTGATTTTGATCAGGAATGGACTTTTACGGCAGATGGTACATATACCGAAACATCGGTAATGGATAGCGACTTCTTCTCATATGAAGGAGGGGACAAAGGCAAATTCCATTTTGAAGGCGATATGATAATCATTGAGAGCGAAGATGAGTTCTGGGGCAACAACAGCACCTTCAAGGTGGATATTATCGACAGCAGCACAATGACATGGGAAACAGAAGCAGGCGAGATAAGAGAATTCATAAGAAAGTAAATCACCATAGCTATCAGCTGATTGCTATTTTCTGACAGTTTCAGATCGGAGGAATGAATATGCCCGGAGGAAGAGGACCCGGAGGTCCCGGACATCGTCCGCCTCCGCCGGGACATCACCGCCGAAGACCCACTGCACCGCCTCACGGAGGCTGTCTCGTGGCAGCTGTCGGAATAATAGGCACAGCGCTTGCGGCAATAAAGCTTTTCTGATGTGGCATGACCGATACTGCGTTTTGCAGCTGTCGGTCATTACGCTTTTTTCGGGAAATC
>JBJFHQ010000324.1:0-1728 GCA_051893755.1 Oscillospiraceae bacterium | reverse complement strand
ACAAAATTATGCTCGAAAATCCGCACGCATATCCTATGTGGACAGGTTCTAAGAATTAATATTTACGCTTACGAGCAGCCTCAGACTTCTTCTTGCGCTTTACCGAAGGCTTTTCGTAGTGTTCTCTTTTACGGACCTCAGCTATAACGCCGTCCTTTGCACAGCTTCTCTTGAAGCGCTTGAGAGCGGTCTCCAGAGACTCGTTCTTTCCGACTTTAATTTCTGCCATTTTGTTCCCTCCCTTTGTCCCTACGACAGAGGATTATATAATGCACGCCGAAAATATCCGCATAGCTGCAGGATCGGCTGTCATTAATATGAATCCGCAGAATTTCCCGCGCACATATGGCGCAAAAAATTTCACCCGAACAATTATTGACGAAAAACGCGCTAAATAACCGTTCGGCAGACAGTATATAAGATATAACTATTACATTATACTATATATCTTCCGTTCTGTCAAGTCTGAACCGAAAAAATTTTTACAATTTTTTTTGAACGACTTTGTAGTTTTTTCACAAATCAATTTATAGCATCAAGAGTCCTCGGCACAGCTGCTGCGCCGAAGCTTCCTTGATATGTGCAATTACTTAGCAACGATGTTGCATATCCTGCCCTTGACGTAGATCTCCTTGACGATGTTCTTGCCTTCTATCGCCGCAGCTACGTCGGGGTTAGCCTTTGCCTTTGCAAGAGCGGACTCCTGATCCTCGTCAACGCCTACCATGATCTTTCCTCTGAGCTTGCCGTTGACCTGAACAGCTATCTCGATAGTGTCCACTTCAAGCTCCTTCTCGTCATATGTGGGCCATGACTCGTAAGCAATGGTCTTGTCGTGACCGAGAAGGCTCCACATCTCCTCGCACACGTGAGGAGTTACGGGAGAAAGCAGCTTTATGATGCCCTCGGCGTATTCTCTGGGGCACTTTCCGACCTTATAGGCAGCGTTCATGAATATCATGAGCTGGCTGATAGCGGTGTTGAAGGCGAGAGCCTCGAAGTCGTTTGTGACCTTCTTAACGGTCTGATGATATACTCTTGTAAGAGCGCCGTCGTTGTCCTCGGTAAGGTTTGAAGGCTCGGTGAAGAAATTCCATACTCTTGTGATGAACTTCTTTGCACCCTCAACGCCTGAGCTGCTCCAGGGCTTTGATACCTCGAGAGGACCCATGAACATTTCGTAAAGTCTCAGAGTATCGGCACCGTAATCTCTTACGATATCGCTGGGATTAACAACGTATTCGGGATATCTCTTGCCCATTTTTATGCCGTTTTCGCCAAGTATCATTCCCTGGTGGACAAGCTTCTTGAAGGGCTCCTTTGTGGGAGCAAGACCCTTGTCATAGAGATATCTGTTCCAGATGCGGGAGTACATAAGATGACCTACCGCATGCTCGGGACCGCCGATGTAGAGGTCAACGGGCATCCAGTGCTTTAACAGCTCGGGGTCTGCGAACTCCTTGTCGTTGTCGGGGTCGATATATCTGAAATAGTACCAGCTGGAGCCTGCGGAGCCGGGCATCGTGGAGGTCTCTCTTGTGCCCTTAACGCCGTTCTTGTCGTATTTTTTCCATTCTGTGGCATTTTCCAGAGGAGCCTTGCCGTTTTTGCCCTTATAATCCTCCAGCTCGGGGAGAATGAGGGGAAGCTCTTCATCGTCGAGGACGTGTATTTCGCCGTTTTCGGTGTGTACAACGGGAACAGGCTCGCCCCAGTAGCGCTGACGGG
>JBJFHQ010000323.1:0-8136 GCA_051893755.1 Oscillospiraceae bacterium | reverse complement strand
TCGCACTGCGTAGGAAAGGGGAAATTTCGGTTGAAAACATATAATAGCCCCGAAGATAATCTCCTAAGCTAACCAGACCCAAAAACGCCCCACCGAGAATCAGCGATATCTTAGGAAAAACAAAAGAGAGCGGCAGGGGCGGGATTTGACCTCACTGTTTTGTAAAATAAATCACTTCCGAGGCAAAATCTCCGTGCACCGAAATGTCAATGCCTGCGTTCATCAGCACATTGCCGCTGTGGACTTCGCCTGTCTTGCTGCTTAAATATTTAGCGTCGGGGTCAAGTCCTTTCAGCTTTATACGTCTGCTGTTGCAGTTCGGTCTGCCGAGGACCTGCACAAATGTGAATACCGCTTCAGACTTGTCCTTTGCAACGAATATCCATGCGTCCCATAAATTGTCCTCAAATACGTTGCCTATGCGGTACTGGTCGCCTGTGCGCACTAAGGGATTGCATTTCTTGAACTGCTCTATCTGTGAGGGTATCATGTTCCTGTCAGCTTCGGGAATGCGCGTAACGTCAAGCTCGTAGCCGAAGGTGCCCACCATTGCAACGTTTCCTCTTGTGGAGAAGGGCGTGGTTCTGCCTACCGTGTGGTTGGGACAGTCGGACACGTGCGCTCCCATTGCAGAGGGCGGGTAACAGATAGATGTGCCGTGCTGTATTTTCAGACGCTCGATAGCGTCGGTGTCGTCGGAGGTCCATATCTGGGGCGAATAGTAGAGCATGCCTGCATCAAACCGTGCGCCGCCGCCTGAGCAGTTTTCCAGGAGAATATGGGGATAATCGGTGGTGAGACGGTCCATTACATCATACACGCCCAGCACATAGCGGTGCCAGAGCTCTCTCTGACGCTCTGCGGGCAGGGACGTGGAGCCTACCTCGGTAAGCTGACGGTTCATGTCCCACTTGATGTATTCGATGTTGGCGCTGTCCAGAATGTTCCGCATGAGCCCGTAGATGTAGTCACGGACCTCCTTGTTGGAGTAGTCCAGAACGTACTGCTCGCGGCTCTGGGTCATGTCCATGCCCTTCACCTGAATTGCCCATTCGGGGTGCTTTTTGTAGAGCTCGCTGTCGGGGGATATCATCTCGGGCTCGAACCAGATGCCGAACTTCATTCCAAGCTTGTTGACCTCGTCCACCAGATATTTCAGTCCGCCCTTTATCTTCTTTTCGTATACGAACCAGTCGCCCAGCGAGCTGTTGTCGCTGTCACGGTGACCGAACCAGCCGTCGTCCATGACCAGCATTTCGATACCAAGCTCGGAAGCCTGCTTTGCAATGGCGATAAGCTTGTCGGTGTCGAAATTGAAGTAGGTAGCCTCCCAGTTGTTGATGAGAATGGGACGGCGCTTGTCCTTGTACTCGCCGCGGATAAGGTGCTGTCTGTACAGGTCGTGGAAGGTGCGGCTCATTGCGCCGATGCCCTCCGAAGAGTATACCATGACCACCTCGGGTGCGGCAAATTCCTCGCCTGGCTCCAGGAGCCAGTTGAAATCGAAGTGATTTATACCCATGACAAAGCGGGTCTTTTTGTGCTGTGTGACCTCTGCCTGTGCGAAGAAGTTTCCGCTGTAAACGAGATTGAAGCCGTAAGCCTCGCCGCTGTCCTCGTCGGCGTTGTGGGAGACCAGCGCAGCAAAGGGATTGTTCTGATGAGAGGACTCGCCCTTGACGGAATCAATGCCCTGCTTGCCGTGGTGCAGGGGAGAACGCTCCATTACGCGCTCTCTTGCCCATGAGCCGTTGAGGGTGATGAAATCGTACTTATCCGAATCGAAGTCCACGCAGGCGGAAAGCACTCTGCGGATACTCACCTTGCGGCTGCCCGTGTTTTTCAGATGAACGCTTCTTGTGATAACGTCCAGATCATTGAAGGCGGTGTATATAAGCACAGCCTCAATGCCGCTGTGGCTGTCAAGGAGAGTTATCT
Organism: Oscillospiraceae bacterium; assembly: GCA_051893755.1. Classification (GTDB taxonomy): domain Bacteria; phylum Bacillota; class Clostridia; order Oscillospirales; family Ruminococcaceae; genus RGIG4694. Next base: position 6,198 of record JBJFHQ010000323.1, on the reverse strand, counting down.
CCAGCGTTTCAGCCTGCGTATCATCTGCGAATGTTGCGGGAAGAGTTACGATGTCGGGCTGAACTATCTGCGGCTTGCCCTTGTATATCTTATGGGACTTGTATTTCAAATCGCAGGAGCTCATGCCGTCCTCGTCCATTATCATGAAGCAGGGCTCTCTGTAATCGCCCACGCCGTGGCAGGGGTACTCGAAGAGCTGCGTGTCCATAACGGTAGCCTTGTCGCGGACGTTCACGTTTGTTGTATAGGGAGCTTCTCCCAGACGGAGCAGATAGGAGATATCATCGTCCTCGATATGCTTGCCGTAATATACGTGAGCAAGATGTCCGTCGCTGAGAGCAGCAAGAGCATAGGTAGTATTCTTTGCGTTAAGAGTGAAAAGTGTCATTTCCTCGGTGAAGGGCACGTCGGAATTTGTCTGCCACATATAGCGGCTGTATTCTTTTGTAAGCTTCTGCTCGGTAATGCTCATTTGAGTTTCTCCTTTATAATATGGGTTTATCAGAGCTTCCAGAGCTCCTCGGCGTACTGCTTTACGGTTCTGTCGGAGGAGAACTTGCCTGCGCTGGCAATGTTCATCCAGCACTTCTTGCCGAATACCTCACGGTTCTTGTAGTCGTACAGAGCGCGGAGCTTTGTATCGACATAGCCTTCAAGGTCGGTAAGCAGGAAGTAGTTGTCGGGCTTGTGCCAGCTTGCGCCGTTTATCAGCGAATTGAACAGCTCGCCGAACATGCCCGTATCGCCGTCATTGAAGGTGCCGTCCACCAGAGTATTGATAACTCTCTTGACGCGCTCGTTCTTGTAGTATATCTTTTCCTTGGGGTTGTAGGTGGGTCTTACCTTTTCCAGCTCTTCCACTCTTGCGCCGAAGATGTACTCATTTTCCCAGCCTGCTTCCTCAACTATCTCAACATTAGCTCCGTCGAAGGTGCCGAGAGTTACCGCTCCGTTGAGCATGAACTTCATATTGCCCGTACCCGAAGCTTCCAGACCCGCAGTGGATATCTGCTCGGAGATATCGGCAGCGGGGAAGAGCATCTCGCCGTAGGAAACGTTGTAGTTCTGCACGAAGATGACCTTCAGCTTGTCCTTTGTATCGGGGTCGTTGTTTACCAGCTTAGCTATCTCGTTGATGTACTTGATGATACCCTTAGCTCTGCGGTAAGCGGGAGCAGCCTTTGCTCCGAAGATGAAGGCTGTGGGCTGGAGATCGGGGAGCTTGTTCTCCTTTATCTGAAAATAGAGGTCCATTATCGAGAACGCATTAAGCAGCTGTCTCTTGTACTCGTGAAGGCGCTTGCACTGGATATCGAACACGAAATCGGGAGAAAGCTCCACGCCCTCGTGCTTTTTGATGTACTCGCAGAGCTGCTTTTTCTTTTCATATTTTATCTCGTTGAAGCGGCGTATCGTATCGCCGTCGTCCACGAATTTTTTCAGCTCGGAGAGACGGTCAAGGTCGGTCTCCCAGCCGCTGCCTATCTTCTCGGTGATAAGTGCGGACAGCTCGGGGTTGCACAGTCCCAGCCAGCGGCGGGGAGTGATGCCGTTGGTCTTGTTCTGGAAGCGCTCGGGATAGAGCTCGTACCAGTCCTTGAGCACGTCGTTCTTGAGGATATCTGTGTGGAGCTGAGCCACGCCGTTGGTGTGGGAGCTGCCGTAGATAGCCATTCTTGCCATATGTATGCGGTCGCCGTCGATTATCGCCATGGAAGCGATCTTCTCATCGGAGAGACCCTTTGACTTGAAGTCCTTTTTCATATAGCTGTCGATGAGCTTAACTATCTCATAAACAGTGGGGATAACGCTCTTGAAGAGGCTTATGCTCCACTTTTCGAGAGCCTCGCCCAGAACGGTGTGATTGGTGTAGTTGAAGGTATTCCTTGCGATATCGAATGCCTCGCCGAAGGACATGCCCTCCTCGAACATGAGTATCCTGATAAGCTCGGGGATAGCCACTGTGGGGTGAGTATCGTTGAGCTGAACAGCGTAGAGCTTTGCAAACTCGGAGAAATCGGAGTGAGTTTTCTTATATCTGCGGACGATATCCTGAATGGACGCAGATACGAAGAAATACTGCTGCTTCAGGCGAAGTCTGAGACCCTTTTCGGTGTTGTCATTGGGATAGAGCACCTGTGTGATAGACTCTGCCATGATGTCGTCCTCGGAGGCCTTTATGTACTCCTGGTTGTCGAAAGCGCCGAAATCGAAGCCCTTGACGCTCTCTGCCTGCCAGAGACGAAGGGTATTGACAGCCTTGCCGCCGAAGCCGATAATAGGCGTGTCATAGGGAACAGCTTTCACAGCCTGATCGGCGAACTCAACGATAACAGCGTCCTCGTCGGCGCGGACGCTCCATGCGTCGCCGTAGTCCAGCCATGAATCGGCGGATTCTCTCTGGAAGCCGTTTTCGATGGACTGCCTGAACAGACCGTAGCGGTATCTGATGCCGTAGCCGTTGAGGGGGATATCGTGAGCTGCTGCGGAATCGAGGAAGCATGCTGCAAGACGTCCGAGACCGCCGTTTCCGAGAGCGGCGTCCTCTATTTCCTCGAGGCAGTTGATATCCACGCCGTTTTCGGCGAATATCTCCTTAGCCTCGTCAAGGAGACCTGCGCAGTAGAGATTGTTGTACACAGCACGTCCCATGAGGAACTCCGCAGAGAGATAGTAAGCTCTGCGGCGGCTGTTGTGGCGCTTTTCGGACTCGTTCCACAGAGGGATTATATCGCCCATAGCAGCGCGGGACACTGCGTTGTGAAGCTGACGGGGAGCCGCCTCCTTGATAGTAGTGCGGTAGTCTGTCATAAGATTATCGCTGATCTTCTGCTGAAATAATGCCTTTTCCATATAATTCATTCCTTTGTAAGCGTATTTTTTAAAACCAAAAACATCGTATATATTTTAACACATTTTATAATTACATGCAATAGCAATATTGACTTTTTGTATATTTGCACAACATTTAACAGGTATTTTCTTTTATTGTCAATAGAAGAATATTATACTGCCTGTATATTTATACTCACAGTGATTTTGCAAAGCAGCTCCAAGGACCATGATACAGGTCGGATTTTGTCATATTCAACAAATTATCGGAGGATTTCTGCCCGGTTCTTGCCCGAAATTAAAAAAATAAAAAAGACATAATAATTTTCGGAAAATCTGTTGTAGTTGTAGGATTTCCGTGGTATAATAAATATAGTGTATATTTTTTGGATTTTTATATAGATACAGAACAAAAGAACCGGAAAAGGAGAAAATCAAAATGTTTACAAAGGACATAGGCATCGACCTCGGAACTGCCAATACTCTCGTGTACATGCGCGGAAAGGGCATTATTATCCGCGAGCCGTCGGTGGTGGCAGTGGACACTAAGACCGACCAGCCCAAATATGTGGGTCAGGAGGCTAAGGACGTTATCGGAAGAACGCCCGGCTCTATCGTGGCAGTGCGCCCTCTTAAGGACGGCGTTATCGCGGATTTTGAGCTCACTACCGCTATGCTGGAGGAATTTATCGCAAAGGCTGTAAAGGGCTCGCTTTTTACACGGGCAAATGTTGTTATCTGTATCCCCTCGGGAGTTACAGCCGTTGAAAGGCGTGCTGTCCGCGAGGCTGCGGAAAATGCGGGAGCAAAGCGGGTCAGCATCATCGAGGAGCCCATGGCGGCTGCTATCGGCGCAGGACTTCCCGTGTCAGAGCCTGCGGGCTCCATGATAGTCGATATCGGCGGCGGCACCAGCGAGGTGGCGGTCATCTCACTGGGGGGCATTGTCACCTCACGCTCCGTAAGAGTGGCAGGAGATGCCTTCGATCAGGCGATAGTCAACTACATCAAGAAAAAGTACAATCTGCTTATCGGCGAAAGAACTGCCGAAAATGTGAAGATAGCAATAGGCTCCGCCTTCCCCTCCGACCGGGACGAGACCATGGATATCAAGGGAAGAAATCTTTTGAACGGACTGCCCGAGAATATAACCGTTTCATCGGCGGAGATACGGGAAGCACTTGCAGAGCCTCTCTCCCATGTGGTGGAGGCGATAAAGACCACTCTGGAAAAGACTCCCCCCGAGCTGGCGGCGGATATCATCGACCAGGGCATCACACTTGCAGGCGGCGGAGCGCTTATCCGCGGACTTGACAAGCTTATCCACCGTGAAACGGGCATGCCCGTGTTCATCGCGGAGAATCCCCTTGACTGCGTAGCTGCGGGAACGGGACGGGTCCTCGAGGAAAACGACAAGCTCCGTGAGGTCCTTGCAGACGAATCCAAGTATTATTGAGTTAGTGAATAGCGAAGAGTGAAGAGTGAATAGTGAATAGTGTTTAGAGAAGAGTGTTTAGTGAACAGCGATGTACTATCCCACTCTTCACTATTCACTATTATCTATTCACTATTCACTAAATCCAAAGGGGGGTGACCGTTATCAGGGAGTTTTTTCACAGTATAAAATTCAAAATAATAGTCGCCGTACTGGCTGTGCTGCTGGGATTTATGATATATTCCGTGACTACGGGCGGTTATGCCGATCCTGCCTCCGATTTGTGGAGCAGGATAATAAGTCCCTTCCAGAAGCTGTCCACAAGCATATCCGACAGGGTGTCGTCGTCGCTGGACATGCTGGCAAACGCCGAGGATTACTATAACGAGAACCAAAAGCTTAAATCGGAGATAAATTCTCTGTACAACGAAATGATAGATTACGACCGCTTAAAGCAGGAAAACGAGGACCTCCGCGCTATGCTGGAGCTCAGCGAGGAATACGAGGACTTCACCTTTTCGCCGCCCTGCTCGGTCATTGCAAGGACCACCAACGACCCCTATGCGTCCTTTACCATTGACAAGGGGAGCTCCTCGGGGATAGAGCCGGGAGACCCTGTTGTCACCTCGGAGGGCATCGTGGGAGTGTGCTATGACGTGGCAGAGAATACCTCGGGAGTGCGCACGCTGTTTTCTCCAAAGACTGCAATAGGAGTGTACTCCCTGCGGACAAGAACTACCGGAATAATCGAGGGCGGCTATGAGCTGGCAGCAGACGGTTACTGCCGCATGAGCTACATAGACAAGACCGCCGACATTGCCGAGGGGGATATCATAATCACCTCGGGAAGTGCAAGCTATCCTGCGGGGCAGCTCGTGGGCGTGGTGGTGGAGACCTCTATGGAGGACAGCGGACTGTCCATGTATGCTGTTGTAAAGCCTGCGGTAAATCCTGCCGCAGTATCGGACGTGTTCGTCATCACGGGCTTTGATTACGAGGAGCCTCCCGCAGAGGAGCCCGAGACGATAGCTGCCGACTCCGACGAAATCACCGAAGAGACGCAGCCCGAGGAAACGTCGGAAACAGCTGAGAATGATATATCCGAGGACACGGAAATGACAGACATCACGGAGGAAGAAATATCCCCATGAGCAGAATGACGATGGACCGTAAAATGAGGACGGAGAAACGAAACCTCATTATCCGAAGGATACTGTATTTTTTCCTTGCCGCCATAGCTTTTGTGATAATATCCACCGTAAGGACCACGTTTCCCATGCCGCTGCTGCTCATTGATCTTGGGGTATGCGCCGCAGTATTTGAGTTTGATTCGCCGGTGTACTGTTCGGTGTACGGGGGCTTCTGCGGGCTGCTGCTGGACATAGCGGAGGACACGCTTTTCTGCTTCAACGGGATAATACTGACCTTCTGCTGTCTGATGGTATCGCTGATATTTTCCTGCTTTCTCCACAGGAAGCTCATAAATTTCATTCTGCTGAACTTCACGGTGATACTGGTGCAGGGAGCGCTGCACTATCTGTTTTACTATCTTTTGTGGGGCTATGACAAAAATCGGGAGATACTCATGGAGATATTTATCCCCGAGCTTATAGCCACCAATATTGCGGGCGTGGCTGTTTTCGGGGTGTACAAGCTTATCGGACATTTCCTCGGAGACGTCCGCGAGCATTATATCGAGGAACAGACCGGCAAATAAAATTTCCGTAAGCTCTTGACAAAAGCCATAAAAATGTGTATAATGAGCTTGACGGAAATTGCAGAAATGTAATGAAGCGGCGTTCGCCATAAATTGCTTGGGAACGTCACAGCAGAGAAGCGCATGCTCGTGGTAGGGAAGTGTGCGTGGAGCTGTTCTCAAAGGTTGCATATAACCGCCCTACCTACATGTTATGAATATTAGCTGACAGAAT
>JBJFHQ010000322.1:0-8169 GCA_051893755.1 Oscillospiraceae bacterium | reverse complement strand
CCCGCCTGCGCATTTTTGCCTTTTCTGCAACAAAATTATGCTCGAAAATCCGCACACATATCCTATGTGGACAGGTTCTCAATATCAAACGAAAATCCATAAAAGGAAGGTAATTAAAATGTTCTGTAACAAATGCGGCACCAAGCTCCCCGATGACAGTCTGTACTGTCTCAGATGCGGCGCTAAGCTTCCTAAGCTTGAAACGGCAGCAAGCGATGACTTTGATTATCCTGACAACTCTGACGATACCGACAGCTTTGACGACTTTGATGTTTCCTACGACGATTCCAATGACTATGTTTTTTCCGACGACAGTATAATTACTGAGGAATCCTCTGCGCCTGTAAGATCTGTAAAAAGACCGTCCTGTGCTCCCGAAAATGCGGTGGTCATACCGAATGAGATCATGGAAATTGATTTCAGCTTATATCGCGCAAAAAAATTAGATTGGTTTGAACAGAACTGCAGCAGCGGGGTATTTACTTTCGAAGATGGTGTTACAGAAATAAAACCTGTTTCAACTGATAATGATGGTTCTTTCAAAAACGAATTTATAAGGGAGATCTATCTGCCTTATTCGGTCACCGATATCGGTAATTTTTTATTCGATAGCTGCACATCACTTACAAAGATCACTATCGGGGACTCGGTCACTCAGATCGGACGCTGCGCATTTGAATCATGTTCATCACTTACAAGCATTAATATCCCCTGTTCGGTCAATCTGATCGACGAAGACGCATTCAACAAATGTGAATCACTCTCAGAGATCTCAATTCCGGATTCTGTCACCGATATCAGAACAGGTGCATTTTCAGAATGCAGTTCGCTAAAGAAGGTCACTTTATCAAACTCGTTAACTGAGATCCGTTCCGGGGTTTTTTCAGACTGCTCCTCACTGACAAGCATAACTATCCCAGAATCGGTACAAAGAATATCATACGAAGCATTTGATAACTGCACCTCATTGAAAACTGTATTTCTGCCGAAAAGCTGTGAAATATGGAAATATGATTACCCCGATCATTTCGATGATTTCTATGAAGAAATTAAAACGATCAGTACAGATAGATTCAAAGGCTGCGATGCAGAAATAATCCGTTACTGATATGCACACATAACATAAGCCGCAGACGGGAATCACCTTCCTGCCTGCGGCATTTTTTACATATTCAAAAAATCATCACAGCATATGCGCACGGAGCTCTTCGCCGCTCTGTGCGGAAAGATACGCGGGTGCTATATCAAATATGGTCTTGCAGCCTGTGCTGCCTTCCTTGTTAAGTCTTGCCGCAGCTCTTGCAAACGCTACCAGCACACATGCGGTGAACTCGGGGTTTGAATCCAGCTTCAGGCTGTACTCGATAACATGCTTATGCTCGTTTTCTGCACCTGTTGTGCCTGTTCTGATGACAAAGCCGCCGTGAGGAAGTCCGCTGTGGTTCTTCTTCAGCTCGTCCTCGGTGATAAAATGAACTGTGGTATCATAATCGCTGAAATAGTTGGGCATATTCTTGATATCCGACTCGATCTGTGCAAGGTCTGCGCCCTCCTCGGGTACTACAAAGCACTCTCTTGTGTGCTTCTGACGGGTGGTGAGCTCGGGATTCTTTCCGCTTCTTGCAGCCTCCATTGCCGACTCCACGGGAACAGTATACTGCTTTGCGTCCTTTACGCCCTTTACTCTTCTGATAGCGTCGGAGTGTCCCTGACTTACTCCCTTGCCCCAGAAGGTATAATCTGCGCCGTTATTCAGGATAACATTGCTGTAAAGTCTCTGAACAGAGAACATGCCCGGGTCCCAGCCAACCGATATAACAGCAGTATTTCCGCCCTTCTTCGCAGCCTCGTCCACCTTTGCAAAGTGCTGAGGGATATTCGCATGAGTATCAAAGCTGTCGATAACATTGAACATCTCCGCCAGCTTGGGAGTCTGCACGGGAAGGTCTGTTGCAGAGCCTCCGCAGATTATCATAACATCGAGCTTTCCCTGCCACTGTGCCACATCGTCGGCAGAAACCACCTGTGCTCCGCTGAGCGTTTTAACAGAGGAAGGGTCTCTTCTTGTGAACACTGCCACAAGCTCGGTATCGGGATTCTGCTTAACTGCCAGCTCCACTCCCTTGCCGAGATTTCCGTAACCGTAAATTCCAATTCTGATAGACATAATAAACTCTCCTTTATATAGTACCGCAAGATCCCTGTGCGGCATTTTATTCTGTGACGTATTGCAATTACAGTTCTATTCTATCAGATTTTTCACGGGTTGTCAATAGTTTTTGCAGGATTTATCTAAGAAAATTTCAAAAAGCATATTTCCTCGCATGGTCCTTTATATACTCAATTTTTTATCGTCCGGTTCACACCATGCCATGACGTCATACAAAAGAACTACATAATAATATCAGTTGCCCGCCAAGCCTAAGCATGACAGGCAGCCTGTTAAATCACTTGAAAATATCATTAAGGGTATTGTACCGTCCGCCCGTTTTGGTGACCACGATCACCCTGTCGCCGTTTCTGATGACGCTTTCGCCGTCGGGAATGATAGTTTCCCCGTTTCTGATTATTATGGCGATAAGCACGTCCTTATTCAGCTTGAAGGAGGACGATGCAAAAGGTATATCCAGCATGCGGCAGTTATCGTATGCCATGAACTCGATAGCCTCCGCGCCGCCGTTGGAGATAAGGCGCAGCTGTCCGATATCATCGCCCTTTTCGTTGTAGAAAGCCACGTTGCGTATAAAGCCCAGTATCCGCTCCACCGCAGCAGCCGCAGGCGATACGGTTATCTGATTTTCCGCCTTGTTCAGCAGCTTCTCATACTGCGGAGAATTTACTCTCGTGATTATCGACCTTACTCCGCAGGACCACGCAAACAGCGAATTTACAAGGTTCCTGTCGTCCTCGCCTGTCAGCGAAACGCAGACGTCCACATTTTTCATGTTCTGCTTCATAAGAGAATCTGCATCGTTTATGCAGCATATCTCTGCGTAGGGGAAAAGCTCGGTAAGTCTGCGGCATCTTGCCATATCCCTGTCGATAATGGTAAGGGACTTTTTCTTTTCGGTAAGACGGCTTGCCAGATAATAGCCCGTTGTTCCGCAGCCTATCATCAGCACTCTGTCTGCGGCTGTCTCGGGCAGTCCCAGCTTCTGAAGTATGCCCTTAACGGAGCTTTTCTCGGATATCATCTCTATCTCATCGCCCGCTTCAAGGACAAATTTACCGTCGGGAATGAACATCTTTTTGCCGCGGCGGACCGTTCCGATAAGCATTTTTCCGCCGAAAAACTTCTTGACCTCTATCATTGAGCGTCCGTCAAGGACTCCCCCGCTTTCCACGGAGGTCTTGAACATTACCGCGCTGTCGCCGAACAAAGCGTCGGTCTTGACCTTTCCGGGCAGACCTATCTGCATTTCGATCTCCTCGGCTGCGGCGCGTCTGGGATTGATGATGTAATCAATGGACGCCAGCCTGCGGAAATACTCGGTATCCTCCGCCATATCGGGCAGATGTATCAGCGCAGAGGAATATCTCGTTCCGATATCCTTTGCTATCATGCAGCACATAATATTTATCTCGTCAATGGGGGTGAGCGCCACGATAACGTCCGCAGTATCTGCTCCCGCTTTCAGCAGCACACTCTTTGACGAGCCGCTGCCCACTACGCCGTTCACATTGTACAGGTCGGTGGCCTTGTCTATTTCAGCCTTGCTGCTGTCGATAACAGTCACATCGTATTCGGAATGGTCCGAAAGCATTTTTACAAGAAACGAGCCTATACTGCTCATTCCGACAATAATAATTTTCATTTTACCTTGCTGCCTCGCTTTCTTTTCTAAGTCTTAATGATTTTCTGCGCTCAATGCGCTGGTATACTATCTTTGTGGTAAGACCCTGAACTATTGTGGTGAAGAATATGGTCGCATAGGCAAGGTTTACGGCGATAAGATATTCCTCTCCGCTTAAAAACTCCGCCGTGCTCATGGCAAGCGCCAGCGAAAGTCCGCCCTTAAGCCCCGTCCATGTCATGAGCGACGAATATTCCGCAAGATTATAGTTTCCGGGTATCTTATTCTTTCCGTTGATAACTCCCGCCGTGAATACTCCCACAAATCTGGAAGCAAGTCCGATGATGACCGCTGCGGGAATGATGAACGGCAGATATACGCTTGCCTTCGCATTCAGCAGCGACAAGCCTATCATTACAAACAGCACCGAATTGAGTATCTCCTCCGCTGCGTCCCAGAAGCTGCGGTATATTCCCTCGGGGTCGGTGACACTTATGCTGTCGTACTTCTTGTCGGACATATATGAGAAGTACATACCGCATACTACCGATGCGATTATCCCCGAAAATCCGCATTTCTCGCAGACCGCATAACAAAATGATACGTCAAGGAGACTTATGATTATCCGCGTAACAGGACTTTTCGTCACCGTCATGAGCCTGAACAGCAGGAACGATACCACAAATGCCACCGCAAATGCACCGAGGACCTCTTTCAGCATGACAACAAGGAAATTTTCCTCGCCGCTGCGGCTCACAATGCTCTTCACAAACAGGAACAGCGCTACTCCTGTGCCGTCGTTAAAAAGAGATTCACTTTCGATGACCGAGGTCACATTCTTGGAAAGACCCAGCTTGTTGAGTATGCCTGTTGCGGCAATGGGATCGGTGGGAGAAACTATGCACCCGAAAAGTATGCACAGCCAGATATCCAGCTTTATCCCGAACAGCATCGCCGCCGCCCAGAACAGCAGTCCGTATACCGCCGACGATATCACAGTTGTCATCAGCGCCAGCAGGCTGATTGTCTTGATATTGGCTTTGAATTTCCTGCTGCTGACCTTTCCTGCACCCGCAAAAAGCATGAAGCACAGCACACCGTCCAGCAGATACTCCGAAAACTCGAAGCTGCCCACATAGCTTACCCCGTCGGAAAATGCGGTATTGTCCGCAAAGTATGCGGCAATTAGCACCAATGCACTCAGCGCCGACGAAAACAGCACCAGAGCAATATCTCCCTGCATATGTATGAACCGTTCATTGATGACCCGTATTGCCACTATCAAAATGAAAATGACAAGAAAACACTCCATAATTCCCATATTATGATACATTCCTTTCGATATTTTGTCCTGCGGATGTATATACTGTCCGAAAGATTTCCAACTACTATTATAACCACATTTTTGTAATAAGTCAAGTATTTTGCAAATTATGCAATATCTGTGAGTAAAAAAGGCAGACCCTCTTGTTTTGAGAGTCTGCCCGATATTCTGATCAGATCATATCACTTGTGAGCTGCTGACTGTCCGCCACCTCCCGAAGCATATGTGCATACTTATCCCGCAGCCCCGCAGGCGAGATTATCTGCACCTTGATGCCAAACTGGAAAAGCCAGCCGAAAAACGGCTCGGGCTGTTCGGTCTTTATCTGCACATGTACGGTGAAATGCTCGTCCCCGTCCGCGCATATCATGATATCCTTTCCGAAACGGTCGATGACTGCATTTATAAGCGACTTATCAAAGCGGAGCCTTACCGCCTCCTCTTCTCCGCTGAACATCGAAAACGTCGCGTTCAGATAATCGGACAGGTCAAAGCCTGCGGGATAGGGCACTGCGTCCTCCTCGGTCACAGTCACGCTTTCCATGCGGTCAACGCGGAAATTGGATATGCTTTCATACTTCTCATAATACGCCACAAGATAATACCTCTCATGGTCCCAGGTGAGGGCATAGGGCGAGCAGGTGCGTATACCGTCACGGTATTTCTTGTTCTTGTTCAGGTCGTAGTCGAAATACCTGAAGGATATCTTCTTTTGCTCGGCAATGGCACGGTGAATGGCGTCCACGTTTATGTATATCCGCTCATTGACCGCCTTCACACGGTCGGATATGTACACCTGTCGATTTATCTGCTTTGCCTCGTACACGCTCGCAAGGGTCTCCAGCTTCTTGATAAGCTCCGCAGACTTTTTCTCGGTGAGAAACCTCGAGGACGACACTGCGTCCGCAAGCAGCTTCAGCTCGGGCAGCTCAAAATCACGGCTCACCGCCTTATATCCCGCATTTGCGCCTCTTCCGCAGGGCAGGATATCCAGCCCATATGCCCTGAGTGCCTCAATATCCTCATAGAGTGCCTTTCTGCCTGCGGATATGCCGTACTCCTCCAGCTTGTCGATTATCTCGGGCATGGTGATAGCATGCTCCTCGTCGGAATAATCAAGGAGTATCTTATAGAGATAAAGTATCTTTAACCGCTGATTTGGATTTTTTACATTTTTGGACATTTTTTATCATTTCCTTTCACTGTTACAAGGTGTGAGCATCCTCCATAATTATTATACCACAAGCTAATGTATCATTGTCAGGACAATTATCCTGTTATTATTTTACAGCTTTTTTCTAATTCTGTCAATACAAAAAGGACCCGCACCAAAGGCACGGATCCTATATCTCATTATTTTCCGTTGTCGGGAGATATCCCATATTTCCGATAGAAATTCTCCACTTCGGCGTTCGTTCTCACAAGCTCGGCAAAATGGAGCTTCTTATCGGCGGGACTGTAAAAGCCAATGGTCTTCTCCCCTGTGCATATGCTTGATTCTATCCTTATATCCTCCGCAGAAAAGCCCTGCGGGATAGGCAGCACCTTATTTTTTCCATTCTTCACAGACTGTCACCTCCGACATTGCTGTCAATCAGCCCGCAGCAGATCTTGCTTCCTCGATATAAACAGTATCCTTGCCGCCGTTTTTCGCCTTGTACATTGCCTCGTCCGCCCATTCAAAAAGCTGGGGATAGGTCACCGCCTTGTCCGAGGTGATATACACGCCGATACTGAGACTGATGCGGATATCCTCGCCGTTTATGCTGATATGCGCTTCCTCTGAAAGTGCAGACAGCTTATCGCAGAAATCGGTGCAGTCGGCTGCAGCGGTGAATATCATGAACTCGTCTCCGCCGAAGCGCCCTGTTATCTCGCCGGGGAAATACTTCTCTATCAGCGAGGATACTGCCGTGAGTACATCGTCTCCTCTGCGGTGTCCGTACTTATCATTGAAATGCTTGAAATCGTCAATATCGGCAATTGCAAACAGCAGCTTTTCTTTTTCGCTGACCTTCTCCATTGCAGAAACTGCATGGTTTTCAAAGGAGGTCCTGTTATACATGCCCGTAAGCGGGTCAAGCTCCGCCTTTCGGATAAGCTCGCGGTTTCTGGCAAATTCCGTGCTGATATCCTGTATGCGTCCGAAAACCGCATAGATACCGCCGTTCTCGTCCGCAGCGCTGGAATAGTAGGTCCTGCACCACTTATATCCGCCGCCGATGACCATGCTGCGGTATTCGAGGGTAGCCGTAACAGGTGCTTTGCATGCGGAACGAAGTGCTGTGATGAATCTCTCTCTGTCCTCGGGGTGCACAAGCGGAGAGGTCCTGAACTGCTCCATATAATCGGAAATAATATTCTGAGTTATACCGCCCGCGCCTTTTGAAGAGAATATCATCTTATCCTCGTCGGGGTCGTACTCAAACAGCACATCGGGAGTGGTCATCTCATATATCTTATATCGTTCATTGCGGTAAAGGAAATCGTTTTTCAGCGTCATTTCCGATGTGATGTTTCTGGTTATAAGAGCCACTGCGCCATCAACTGCCGCAAAATTTGCGGGGAAGGTCTTGCACCTGAGCCACTTGACTGCTCCGCTGCTGTTGCATATAAGTCTGATATCCACCGAGTTTTCCTCGGATAAAGCCTTGTCAAAGGCAGCCTTCAGCTTAGCCGCATCATCGGGATGAACTCTGTCCAGCGCACAGTGTTTGTCCGCGGAAAGCTCATCTTCGGTGATCTCAGCCACCGAAATAAGCTCGTCGCTTGCATATATGATATTGTAATTATCCGACGGGACCAGCACAGCTATGCTTATCTTCCCCGAATCAATAAGCAGCTTCAGTGCGTCCGACGGCGCTATCCCCGTTTTTACTATGCTTTTTATTTCGCTGCGTTTCATTTATATGCTCCATCCTTTATGTACATAGTTTTTTACATTTTACCACAATTTATTGAAAATTTCAATAAATCATTACATATTTTTTGTTAACTGAAATCGAGTAGGAGGCTGCCCATTAATTGAGCAGCCGACCTCTCACACCACCG
>JBJFHQ010000321.1:0-8247 GCA_051893755.1 Oscillospiraceae bacterium | reverse complement strand
ATTGCCTGCTTTATGGTCATGGACCGCCGCACTGTGACGAAGTTGGTAGTCATGCGGCTTCCGATGCAGTCGTCGCTGTAGGAGTCGATGAGGCGTATCTCCCGTCTGGTCTCGTCGTCGAGAAGAGCGGCAACAGCGGCGCGCTTTTCGTCGGACAGCTCATCAAGGACACGGGTAGCCTCGTCGGCGTCCATTTTGCCGATTATCTTTGCGGCAAGCTCGTTGTCCAGCTCGTCGATATATATGTCAACGTCGTCAACGTAGGTGAGAACGTCGGAAATGCGGTCAATGCCGAGGATAGTGTAAAGACTTTGGCGTTTTTCGGGGGAAAGCTCCTCAATGACCGACGCAATATCGTTATCGTGATAATCGTCCAGTCTGTCACGTATTTCTTCGGGCGAAAGATCGCTGCTGAGTATTTCGGCGATCTCACTCTGATAGTCTCTTTTCTGGAACTCGGTATCTTCGTTTTCGGCAGCAAGCTCCTTTTCGCTGTTCATCTGCGTCTCCCCCCATCAGGAACGTAAATTTGCATGCGGAGATACATCACCTGCACACTCCGCAATACTATATTATTATACATTATTTTTCCTCATTTGACAAGTAAATTCGGTGAATTTTTTTCTATAATTTTTGTACGGGACTGTCTCCGGAAATAATTATCAATTATCCATTAACAATACGTCATATTCCACAATTTTAGGGTTGAATAACACTATTGTTTTGTTTTATTAATTTGTTGACAAAGCATTTCGGGTGATATATAATTATAGTGTGTATTTATGTATTTCGGACGGGTTTCGGCTTGTCCGCAAAAAGTATAACAATATTAATTTCAGACTCAGCCGCCTCTGCGGCTGTATGCGGAAAGGAAGTCTTGTATGGATTCCGACGGGAGTAGTATGCTCTTCGGAGTAATTTTGTTTCTGACAGTGGCATTTATAAGGAGCTGTTTCACGATATGCGAAACGGCACTTACCGAAATTTCGGACGCAAAAGTCAAAAGCTATAAGGACAGCGGCGATAAAAAGGAACGTGTCGTATATCGCCTGCTGAACAAGCCTCTGCGCATGATGACGGCGTTCTCCGCCATTCGTATACTTACTGCGGCGCTCTCGGCGTTCACGACGGTGCTGTATTTTTATCCACCCTTAAGAGACCTGCTCATCAGACAGACGGGAGCGGAGTCCTTCTGGGCAGTGCTGGGGCTGAAGGCTCTGGCTGTGGTGATAGTATCGCTGCTTCTGGTGCTGTTTTTAACGGCATTCACCGACGGCATCCCCCGCAGGGTCACCGCTCTCGGCAAGAACAGAGGCTCGGAAAAAACAGCTAAGAACTGCTCGGCATTTATCCACGGCGCAGTCATTGCTTTAGCGCCTGTGACTCTGCTGTCCGAAAAAATAATCATCGGAGTATCGTCGGTCTTCGGCATTGACCCCTCCGCGGAAAAGGAGCTCGTCACCGAAGAGGATATACTTATGATGGTGGACGCGGGAAACGAAAACGGTGTTATCGAGGAATCTCAGAAGGAAATGATAAACAACGTTTTCGAGTTCGGCGACCTGCCTGTGTCGGACATTATGACCCACAGAACGGAAATATCCGCCATATCCATAGATTCGGGAGTTTCGGAGCTTGTCTATCTTGCCATGAATACGGGCTTTTCCAGAATACCCGTATATCAGGACACCATCGACCATATCGTGGGGATAATCTGCGTAAAGGACCTGCTCTGTCTTGTCTGCGGAGACAGCGCCGATTCCATGCTTATCAAGGACTTTGTCAGGGATGCCATATTCTTCCCCGAGTCGGGAATGTGCGGCACTCTCTTCAAACGCATGACAGCCGAGAAAAATCAGCTTGCCGTTATCGTTGACGAGTACGGCGGAACGGCCGGTATCGTTTCACTGGAGGATATCGTCGAGTCGGTAATGGGAAATATCCAGGACGAGTACGACAACGAGACCGAGGATATCATCAGGATATCCGAAAATGAATATACAGTCAGCGGTACCGCAGATCCCGAAGCTATACTGGGAGAGCTGGGCGTTCCCGTTCCCGAGGACTGCGATTACGATACCATGAGCGGAATGTTCATCGACCTTTTAGGATATATCCCCGAGGACGGAGAAATGCCGTCGGTAATGTATAAGAATATACGTCTTACGGCTCTTGTGACCGAGGATATGCGCATCGAACGGCTTAAGGCCGAGATCATCAATAACAATGACGAAAACGGATAATATCATAAAAAACTAATAGCTTAAGAAAGGATAGTTAGATAATGGATAGAAAAAGACTGAGCAGACTCGCTGCTGTCGTTATTACTCTCGCAGTTGCGGCAGGAGGCTGCAGCAATGTCAGCGAGGAACCGAGTGTTTCGGAGAGTACGGAAAGCTCTGCGGAATTTTCCGAAACAACAGTCACTTCTGCGGAAACGGAAGCGACCTCTCCCGAGACTACAACTACATCAGCTCCCGAGACTTCCGAAACGGAGACCTCCGAAAGCTCCGATACCGGGACAGAGAATTATGATACCGATATCTCCGAGGACGGCGAAGAGACCGATATTTCCGAAACAGAGGAAACTACCACCTCCCGCAGCTGGTCCGAGACAAACAGCTCAGGTACTATGTATATCGCCGTTGACTGCGTGGGCAGAGAAGCGGCGGACAATAACTCTACCATAATAACCAAGTTTCAGAAGGGCGATGTGGTGGAGATATCCGCACTTACCGATTCGGGATTTTATAAGATCAAGGGCGGCGGATATATCCACAGCGAGTATCTGACCGATAACCCCGTCACCGAGACTACTGTGACTACAGTTGAGGAAACATCTGAGACTACAAAGAAGACCACTGCCAAAACAACGGAAGCTTCCACTGAGGCAGAGACCTCTGAAATATTCATCGACGACGATAACGGAAGCTCCAACCAAGAGGAAAGCTCTTCATCTGCTTCCAAGAAATATACCAAAAGATATGCCTATAATCAGCTGAACGCATCTGAAAAGGAGCTTTACGGCAATATCGTCAGTGCTGCGGAGAAGCTTGATAATGCTGTTGTGATACCTGAGGGAATGGCTAAAAATGACGCGGTCAAGGTATATATGATCGTGTACAACGAAGAACCTCAGCTTTTCTGGCTCGGTTCAAGCGTATCGGTCTCGGGCAGCGTTATGACCGTTAACTATAAGGCGACCGGGTCCGAGATAGCAAAAATGCAGGAGGAGATAGATGCCAATGCATCGCCTGTTGCTGCAAAGGCAAACAGCGCTTCCTCCGATTACGAAAAGCTTAAGATCATATATGAATATGTGGTGCTGAACAATACGTTCAGTCTTTCCTCTGCGGGATATAATCCCTCTATCTACAATGCCTTCACCAAGAGCGGCGAGCTTCAGTGCGCAGGCTATGCAAAGGCTGTTCAGTACCTCTGCGACCTCTGCGGTATCGAAAGCACAGTTGTGGTGGGAACCAACGAAGCGGGCGAGTCTCATGCGTGGAACGTGGTTTACTGCGGCGACGGATATTACAATCTTGACGCGACATGGGGCGACCCTATCAACGATTTTGACAACAAGTATATCAGACACACATATTTCCTCGTGCCCGACAGCCAGATACACAATATCAGCCATCTTAATGTGAGCTGCTTCTTCACCTCCGACGGCACAAAGATCAAGTGCTTCGATCCTCCCAAATGCACAAAGACTACATACAATTATTTCATTCAGGAGGGACTTTATTTCAAGGATTACGATTCTGCGGACGCGGCTATCAAGGCTCAGATCAAGAAGGCTGTTGACAATAAGGAAAACGTTATCCAGATAAGAGTGTCTGATGAGAAGCTGTTCGATCAGCTCACAAGCGGCTCTGCTCCCGCAGCATACCAGAAATATGCCAAGAGCTTAAGCTCGTCGGTAAAGGGCATCGGAAAATTCACTTCCAAGACCTACAAATCAACGGGAGTCATAACCATCGAAATAAATTATAAGTAATATCCTTCTATGAACAAAGCTTCTTTGATATGTACGGACAGCAGCTTTATTCTGCGGCGGCTTTGTATGGCGGCGGCGCTGATGATAACTGCGGCGCTGCTTTGCTCCTGTACCGAAATAGGGGAAGAGCCCGACGAGGCACCGCAGGAAACAAGCCTTACGGTCATCACCTATGCAAAGACAGAACCTGCAGCACAGATCGTTTCCGATACCGACAATTATATCTACGCTCAGCTTTCCGATGAGGAAAAGCGCTGGTATGATGAGCTGAAATCTGCGGCGGAGAGCTTCTCCGAGCGGGTGGAGTATTCGGGGGAGATAGATCAGGATACCGCAAAAAAGATCTTTCTTGCAGTGTACGATCAGGAGCCTCAGCTTTTCTGGCTGGACAGCGTGTTTTATCCGCCGAGAGGCTCCTCGCAGCTGCTGAAATACCGCTTGAGCCGGGATGAGGCTGCCGAAATGCAGAATGAGCTGAAGCAGGTCACCGACAGGCTTATGAGCGAGACAGAGGGCTTATCCGATTACGAAAAGCTGCTTTACTTCCATGATCATCTTGTCAGAAACTGCATTTTTTCGCTGGAGGGCGAAAATTATACGATATACAGCGCCCTTTGCAGCGGATATGCCCAGTGCGAGGGGTACGCTTTTTCCTTTAAATATCTCTGCGATATGTCGGGGATAGACTGTATCACCGTTACGGGTACCAATGCTCAGGGTGAGACCCATGCATGGAATATCGTCTCGCTTAACGGGATATGGTACAATGTTGACTGTACATGGGATGACCCCGTTCTCGAAAACGGCAGCGAGGATTTTCTCAGAAGATACTTTCTGCTTGTTCCCGACAGCGATATCCTCGGTGTTACGCATTTCCGCGATGACGAGTATTTCGTCTATCCCAGATGCTACGACGGCAGCAGTACATATTTCGCACGGGCGGGCTTTTATGCCGGAAGCGCTTCGGAAGGCATTGAAATGCTGGAGGAGGCGGCTGTTCAGGCTCTCTCCGAGGGGCATAAGGACGCTGAGGTGCGTTTTGGATCCGAGTCGGATTACAGGTCGGCTGTCCGCACGCTTTTTGATTTCGGAGATATAAAGCGGCTTGCCGCTGCTGCAATGGAACGAGCGGGGCTTGACGGCTCCGACGGTGCGGCGGGCATGGTCAGATTCACTAACGACGAGCTTCATATTATTCATATCACATTCGGATAAAGCTTATTGAATGCTCCGATATTTCGCCGCAGCAGCGGCGTTTGCACTCGGAAAGGAGTTTTAATATGGACTTCAAAAGGAATAAGGCTTCGGCGATAACTGCGGTCCTGCTTGCGGCTCAGCTTTCGCTTCTGACTGCCTGCGGCGATAAAACGCCCGATGACAGCTTCGAGGAAATGCCCTCCATGACGGTATATCCGTCCTTTGATTATCTGGAGACCACTGCGCCTCCCACTCAGACCGAGTCGGAAACAAGATCGGGACAGACCTATCCCGATATGACGGGCACGGAGCTTGCCACCACCTATACAGACGAATACGGCAATATATATGGGATAACCTCCACCGAGGCACCCTCCGAGACATATCAGACCGACTCGTCACGGGATGAGTACGGAGTAGATCTGTCGGATTTTCCCGATGTGGATATCTCCGAGTATTATCGCAATACAGATCCTGCCAATACGCTGGTCTTTGACCCGGTCACCTCTTCGGAGACCGAACGTCCCACCGAGACATCTGCGGCTTATTCATCTTCGGTATCCTCTGCGACAACAGTCCCCACAGTTACCACCACAACTGCACCCGAGACAACTGCTGCCGAGGAGACGACTTCAACGGTCACCGAGGCGGCAGCTGTGCTTACCAATAAGGACAGAGTGGAATCAAGGAACGCGGCTGTTCCCAGCGCATATACCAACCACAACGAGGCTATGCACACCTACAGCTACAATTCTCTGACGGACACTCAGAAATTTGTGTATGACGTTATTACGGCAGCTTGTCTTAATTATGAGAGCAAGATATCCTTTGAGCTTTCCGACAAGGTCACCTTCGACGATCTGTTCATTGCCTATCAGACCCTCTATCTTGACGAGGTCAGACTGTTTTATATCGACAAGAATATGAGCTACGTTTCCGACAATGCCACAGGCTATATCCTTTCCATGAATATAAGCTATGCGTATTCCGAATCCCAGGTCGAGGCCATGAAGCAGGAAATGGACGAAAAGACAGCCGAGATACTTTCGGGCGTTACAAAGGATATGTCCGATTATGAGATCGTGAAGTATATCCACGATAAGCTGATAACGCTCTGCGATTATACCATTTCGGGCAGCTATGTGACCACCTCCTACGGTGCTATCGTAAAAAACAAGGCACAGTGTCAGGGCTATTCCAGAGCTTTTTCCTATCTGTGCAATCTTTGCGGCATAGAGACCGATATCGTTCTGGGCGAGTCAGAGCAGCATATGTGGAATATGGTCAGGATCGACGGAAAATGGTATCATATCGACCTGACATGGGACGACCCCAATAAATCGGAATATCCCGACGCGATATTCTACGATTATTTCTGCGTTTCCACCGACCGCATGCTGGAATTCCGCACCATCGACGGAAACAGCCACGAGCTTCCTTCGGCAGAGTCCAACGAGCTTGAGTACTATAAGTACAACGATCTTGTGGTATCAAGCGTGAGCGAGGCAAGGGAGCTTTTCGCCAAGGAGGCTGCCAAGGCTTCTGAGGAGGGCAGACCTGTGGTACAGTTCAGATGCTCGACCTCTGAGGTCTATGAGGAGATAATCGACGCGTTCTTCTCAAACAATAAAAAGAATAATATCCTTGACATGCTCGACGAGGCAAACAAAACTGCAGACAATAAATTCAACTCCGATTCGGTATATCACTATACCAATGCGGATACATTGATAATCAAAATATTCCTGAATTACAGCTGACGAGAGGAGTAGCGGCGGACTAAATGTACAAAGGAAAAACAATGCGGCTGCTTACGCTTATTGCGGCTTTTGTCGTTCTGACGGGCTGCTCGGACAGCGGCGGACATGAGGAGCCGCAGGAGATCCAATATAAGGTGATCACGGGCAGCGGGGATTCGGTCTATCCCATTGACGAGGGAAAATATTCAGCGTCTGTGGAAACGGATTATATCGCCGTTCCCGACGGAATGACCACCCGCTACGGCTACGATCAGCTTGATAAAAGCGGCAGGGACATCTATAACCTTATCCTGACAGCAATGAAAAACTGCGATGAAACTGCCGAAATACCGAACGTAGACAGCTCGGGCAAGCTTTACAACCGCATACTGGAGCTGATACGGTTTGAAAATCCCGCCATGTTCCATATCGAAAGCCGCGAGATCGGCAGGATAAGCATTGCGGCGCAGAGCTTTGATATTAAATTTTCATATAAATACTCCGCCGAGGAGGTCAATACCATGCTCCGCGAGACCGAAAAGGCGGCGGATAAGATAATGGTCCGCATCACTGCGGATATGGACGAATACGATATCGTCAAGCTTTTTCACGATTCCCTGATAACAGGCTGCAAAAACGACGAGAACGGACAGTACTGCAATACGGTCTACGGTGCGCTTGTGGACGGAAAGGCTCTCTGTGAGGGCTATGCCAAGGCGTTTTCCTATCTCTGCGGACGGGCAGGCATTGAGAATGTTATCGTCACGGGAAAGACCACCACCGACCATATGTGGAATATGGTAAAGCTGGACGGAAACTGGTATCATGTGGACGTTACGTGGGATCATCCGTCGGAGATAATCACCGATGCGTTCCCCGATGCGGTCATGTACAATTATTTCCTTGTCAGCGATGCGGATGCTTCGGAAAACCGCACCATCGACAATGATTATTTCGATCCGCCCCGTGCTACGGGCAGCGTGATGAACTATTTCTATCACGAGGGAATGTACGCGGACAGCTACGTTGCAGCTCTCAACTGCATAAAAAACGGCTGCGAGGGAGCGGTCTCCGAAAATCGGCACAGCTTTATGATAAAGCTTGCCTCGGACGAACTGTATGAAACGGTCATAGGAAATCTTTCCTCGGGGACCGACCTGTCGGCGGTGATGTCCGAAGCGGGCTTCACGGGCAGGATAAGCTACACGAATATGTATTCCTCGGACAGGATAATCATGTTCATGCTGGAATACTGAGAACCTGTCCACATAGGCGTATACGCACGTCTTTTCGGCAAATTTTGCCGCA
>JBJFHQ010000320.1:0-8263 GCA_051893755.1 Oscillospiraceae bacterium | reverse complement strand
CCTTGCCCTGAAGGTCCTTGCCCTCTTCGATATACTTTCTTGTAGCCTCCTGGAATGCAAGCTGGCACTCGGTGTTAACGTTGATCTTTGCAACGCCGAGAGAAATTGCCTTCTTGATCATATCAGCAGGAATGCCTGTGCCGCCGTGGAGAACGAGAGGCATATCGCCGACCTTAGCCTTTACAGCCTCGAGAGTCTCGAAGGAAAGACCTGCCCAGTTTGCGGGATACTTGCCGTGGATATTGCCGATACCTGCAGCGAGCATTGTTACGCCCAGATCTGCAATTCTCTTGCACTCGTCGGGATCAGCGCACTCGCCCATGCCGATAACGCCGTCCTCTTCGCCGCCGATAGAGCCTACCTCAGCCTCAAGAGAGATACCGAGGATATCGCAGGTATTAACGAGCTGAGTGGTCTTAGCAACGTTCTCGTCGATAGGATAGTGAGAGCCGTCGAACATGATAGAGGAGAAGCCTGCCTTGATACAAGCCTGTGCGCCCTCAAAGGTGCCGTGGTCGAGATGAAGTGCAACGGGAACAGTGATGTTCAGCTCATTGAGCATGCCGTTTACCATGCCTACAACAGTGGTATAGCCGCACATATACTTACCTGCGCCCTCAGAAACACCGAGGATAACAGGGGATCTTAATTCCTCTGCGGTAAGAAGAATAGACTTTGTCCATTCAAGGTTGTTGATGTTGAACTGACCAACGGCATATTTTCCGTCTCTTGCCTTGTTAAGCATTTCCTTAGCGGATACAAGCTTTGCCATGATTTTTTACCTCCATATAATTCAAGCGGTAGTTTATCAGCCGCTTTAGTTAATCATACTTATATTATATAATATTCCGAGGAAAAATGCAATAGGAATTTAATATTTTTTCATTTTTTTCACAAATCGGCATATGAACGCAAAAAATCGGAGCAGAAAATCTTCCGCTCCGAAAAGTGCAGTGTATCAGATCATCTCTTCCAGTCGTCGCCGTCTGTTTTTGGACCCTTACCTCTCATAAGGAGTATCATCACAACGATAGCAGCTATCACAACAACGATTATCACAATAATAATGACAGCACCCGTGTCGATGCCCGAGCTGCCTGCTTCTTCGGCTTCTTCTGCGGCAGCAGTGGTCTCAGCCTTAGTCGTAGTCTCGGCAGCAGCTGTTGTTTCCTCGGCTGTTGTAGTTGTTTCCTCGGCGGTGGTGGTCTCCTCGGCGGTGGTCTCCTCGGCAGTTGTTTCCTCAGCAGCTTCGGTCTCTTCCGGTTCGGTCTCTTCCTCGGCGGCAGCCTCCGCTTCGGTCTCGGTCACTTCCTCGGTCTCGCCGGCAGCTTCAGAGGTGCTGCCCACATTAGTGACAACGATGCTTGTAACGGTAATAGGAGCTTCGCCCATATCGCCTACGCAGATAGCGTACACCTCGGAGAAATCATCTGTGCCGTATGCAGCCACGATGTCGGCGTATGTAAACTCGGAGTAGCCCTCGCTATAGGACGCGGGAGCTATCTTGTTCCAGTCGGAAGCCACAGCTGTGACATGGTCGCCCCAGGTCTGCCAGATAAGCTCGATGTGGTTATTATCGTCCTTAAGGTCGCACTCGTAGGATACCTGTACCACCGAATCCTCGGTCATGGTGCAGGGGTCGAAGGCATCGGAGATATCGGCATTGCGCGCTGTAAGATACTTTGTGCTCTGTCCCCATGAGCCGTTTGAAGGCTCTGCGGTGATATCAAGGGTGATATCCTCGGCGGATACCGTAACTGCAGAGCAGACAGCAACAACAGCCGCTGCTGCGGAGGCAGCAAGCAATTTCAGAAATTTATTCATGGAAATACCTCGTTTCATAATATTAGCTTATGAATATTTTACACCATTCTTATCATTTTGTCAATATGCCGGCAATAAAAAACGGTGAGCAGGCATCACAGAAAGACATATTTCAGCACGAACAGCACTGCAAGAACATACATAATGGGGTTGACCTTTTTGGCATTTCCGCAGATCATGTTGATGATCACATAGGAGATCACACCTATGGAGATACCCTCTGAAATACTGTAGAACAGCGGCATTGCGATAATGCACAGATAAGCGGGCACAGCGGAGGTGTAGTTGTCGCTTGTGAGCTTTATCCGGGTGATGCTGCCGAACATCAGGAATCCAACGAATATCAGCGCAGGAGCCGTTGCAAAGGATGGTATCGCCGTGAACACAGGCGCAAACAGCATTGATACAAGGAACAGCACAGCTGTCGTCAGAGCGGTAAGACCTGTTTTTCCGCCTGCGGCAACGCCTGCCGAGGACTCGACGAAGGTGGTGGTGGTAGATGTTCCGAGAACAGCTCCCGCAGTGGTAGCCACAGCGTCTGCCATAAGTGCGGGCTTTATCTGAGGAAGCTTTCCGTCCTTGTCAAGCATATCCGCTTTGGCGCTGACTCCGATAAGAGTTCCCAGCGTATCGAACAGATCCACAAAAAGGAAGGAGAACACTATCACGATGAAATTGAAGATGCCTACGCTGCCAAGGTCTGCATTGAAGCACTGACCGACGGTCTCGCCCAGCTTTGTAAAGTCGGTCATTGCAAAGGACGGGAAAAGTGAATAGTACCCGTTTGCGGGGTCGGGAGAATATATGCCCGCAAGCTGACAGAGCATGCCCAGCACCCATGTTCCGATTATGCCTATCAGGATAGAGCCTCTGACGTTTTTGATGTACAGTACGGCAGTGGCAAGAGTTCCGAGCAGCGCCAGCAGAGCGCATATCCCCGCTGTGGAGAAATTGTCGGTAAAGCTTACTATGGAGACCAGTGTGGCGGAATTATCCACGGTGAGCCCTGCGTTCTGCAGTCCGATAAATGCGATGAACAGTCCGATACCTACCGACACGGCAGTCTTGAGCGAATATGGTATTGCATTGAAGATAGCTTCGCGGACGTTCGTCAGCGACAGGATAATGAAGATTATTCCCTCGATGAAAACAGCCATCAGCGCAGTCTGCCATGAATAGCCGAAGCCGAGGACTACCGTATATGCAAAGAAGGCGTTGAGTCCCATTCCCGCAGAGAGCGCAAAGGGAAGATTTGCCATGAATGCCATGCAGGCGGTGCCTATGAACGAGGCAAGGCAGGTCGCCAGAAGCACGGCGGTAGGGTCCATGCCCGCATCGCCGAGGATGCCCGGATTTACGGCGAGGATATACGCCATCGTCATAAAGGTGGTGATACCCGCAGTTATTTCGGTTTTTACGTTGGTCTTGTTTTCTTTCAGTCTGAATACTTTTTCAAACATGTCAGCTTTCCCCCTCGTTATATTCCGCTATGTACGGAAGATTTCTGTAGTACTCTCCGCAGTCCAGTCCATAGCCTATCACAAAGCAGTCGGGAATGGTGAACAGCGCCGTATCGGGCACAAAATCCACCACTCTTCTGGAGGGCTTGTCCAGCAGCGTTATCACTGTAAGAGAAGCAGGTCCGCGCTCCTTCAGAAGCCTTACCACGTCGTGGAGGGTCCTGCCCGTGTCGATGATATCCTCCACGATGACCAGGTGATAGCATCTGACATCCTGTTCCAGGTCCATGGTTATGTTGACCTCGCCTGCGGAAACGGTGCCGTTGTAGTAGCTTTTGGCGCACATAAAGCCTATCTCGCAGGGAACGGTCACCCTGCGGCAGATATCCGCCATGAACACGAAAGCACCCTTTAAAATGCTGACCAGCAGCACGGGACTGCCGTCGTACAGAGCATTTATCTGAGCGGCAGCCCTGTCGAGAGCCTCATCTATCTCCTCCTTTGTGATAAGTATTCGCTTGATTTTCCTGTTGTATTCATCAATACTTGAAATTCCCATTTTCGGCAGCTCCTTTTGACTTTTTCTAATTATAACATAGATTTTAAATAAAATCAACAATTTTGATGTTTTTCCCCCTTTTTTTCATTTGCCAATTATCTCCGTAACCACACGGCTCACTCCCGCATAGAATATATTGATGTGCCGAAACAAAGGCATATCCAGAATACAGAAAGGAACATGACCAAATGGGTATTATCAGTTCAAACAAGGAGCTTTCCGATGACGTTATCGAATGCGGCGGCTCTTTTAAAATAAAGCTTTCGCTTACGGCTGAGCCCGATATCTCGGCAAATCCCGCAGATATCGTGCTTATCCTGGACCGCTCCATGAGCATGGCAGGCAGTCCTCTTGCAAACCTGAAAAGCGGCGCAAGGAAATTCATCGACATCATCGACGAGTCCACCGACGGCGCAAAAGACGGTCATATCGGCGGCGGCAGCCGTATCGGCATAGTTAGCTTCTCGGACACGGCTGTGCAGAATACGCAGCTCATCACCTCCGTGAAGGACCTGAAGGACGCAGTTGATTCTCTGAACGCAGGCGGCAGGACCAATCACCGTGACGCCTTTGAAAAGGCACTGGCACTTTTCGACCCTGCTTCCACCAACGAAAAGATAATGATAATGTTCACCGACGGCGTGACTACCGTGGGCGGCAGCGCAGTTCCCGTGACAGACGCCGCAAAGGCTCAGGGGATCATCATCTACTGCATCGGACTTTCGGGCAGCGGCGGATTGGACGTTCATGCGCTGAATGAATGGGCTTCCGACCCCGATTCCGCGTATGTGACTATCACTCCCGACGACGAGGAGCTTGAACGCATCTTCGAGGATCTGGCAAAGAACATCTCCAAGCCGGGAGCTACCGATATCGTAATAACCGATACGGTTGACCCCTGCTTCAAGATAACCTCGGTGTTCGTTCCCACAAAGGGCAAGGCTGTCATAACAAGCGATACCTCGGTAAAATGGGAGATAGATAAGCTGGGCGTTCATTCAAGCGAGGGAGCTTCTCTGGAATTTGAGGTCCGCCATGTGGGCAGCTGCTCAGGGCTCGTGGAGGTCAACGAGTCCACCGAGTACAGCGACAAGGAGGGCAACGAGGTGGATTTCCCGTCGCCCGAGATAGAAGTCGACTGCGGCGGAGATGTTACTCCGAGAAGCTGCTCCGACCCTGTCACCATTGAGGTAGGCGGCTGCGAGGACACTGTTGAGTTCGACGTAGGCGACCTTGACATGAGCTCTCTGGGACGGATAGTAAGGCTTGACGTTACGCTGAAAAACGTATGTCCTCACAGACGGGTGGCTCTGGCGGCTATCCTCACCGAGACGGATATCCATGATATAGACCACAAGCGCGGTATCAGGATAATTACCGTTCCCGCTCATAGCATGTCCTCCTGCCGTGATATCAAGGTGCGCTGCATCAGCTTTGTTGTCCCCGAGGACCTTGACACTTCGGGCTCCGACGAGTCTATCTGCAATAAGCGCCGCTTCAAGGCAAGATTTATCGTCCACTATATCGACAACGACTTTGACTGCTGCCCCGGCACCACTATCAGATGACGGGCTGATACAGTCTGAAACAGCACTGCCGCAGATATTTTTCTGCGGCGGTGTTACATATCGGTTGATTTTTATTTCGGACTGTGTTATAATATAGTAAACGTTGAAAATACAGGAGAGGTGAAGGGTATGCAGAAGCAGGTATTTCCGATAATAGGCGACGAAAAGGAGCTGCCGTTCTATATTGTGGGTATCGGCATAGAGTGCTGGCAGTTTCCCATAAACCGTCCGTACGGCTATGAATTTCCCCAGCTTTTAGTGACGCGCGAGGGCGAGGGTGAGATAACGGTGAACGGCGAAACAGTAAGACTGCTGCCCGATACAGTGTTTTTTATCCCCAAGGACTGTCCCCATGAATATCACTCGCTTTCCGAGTCCTGGATACTGAACTGGGTCTGCTTTTCGGGCTCGCAGGCAGTGCCTCTGCTCGAACAATGGGGGCTGAATAAATTCGGCATATACCCTTCAGCCGATACCGAGCGCATGCATAAGATAATGAGCAGCGCATACTATACCATAAAAAGCGACAGGATATACGGCAATCATTACGCCTCCGCAAAGCTGTACGACCTGATGATAGAGTTTCGCAAGATAGCCGATAACAGACAGTCCGAGCTAAGCTCTTCAAATACTGCCGCACTGGCAAACGTCCTTGAATATATCGAGAGCAACTATGCGCAGCAAATAAAGCTGGGCGAGCTGGCAGAAATAGCAGGCATCACCGAGCAGCATCTCTGCCGCCTGTTCAAGCGGAATTTTCATCTGCGTCCCATGGAGTACCTCGCCAAGGTGAGGATACAGCATGCCAAGGAAATGCTGGTCTACTCGGAAAAGACCATCGCCGAGATAGCCGAGGCATCGGGCTTTCCCGACAGCTCATACTTTTCGGCGATTTTCAAGCGGTATGAAAACGTTACCCCCGGTGAGTACCGTGTCAAGATATGATACAAAACGCCCGACGGACAAGCTCCGACGGGCGTTTTTCATAGCATCAATTTATTTTATAAAATGCCGCAGTGCATGGAGGAACAGTTATCCTGCCGTTT
This sequence comes from Oscillospiraceae bacterium, assembly GCA_051893755.1. Lineage (GTDB taxonomy): Bacteria > Bacillota > Clostridia > Oscillospirales > Ruminococcaceae > RGIG4694. The sequence goes on along the minus strand of JBJFHQ010000320.1, from coordinate 1,806 downwards.
TCGGCGGTAAGCTCTCCGCCGAAGGAGTAGATTTTTTCGGCAGGAGTATATTTGCAGTCAAAGGAGGTCTCCCTGTCTGCGGGGTTGAGGACAACGAGTATCCTCTCATCGTCTGCGCTTCTTAAGTATGCGAAGGGATATGTGTTCTTTTCCGCATAAACGAACTTTATCTCTCCCTTGCTCTGCAAAGCCTTGTGGGACTGGCGAAGCCTTATCAGACGGTTTATCTCATGCCAGAGGGAAGAGTCGTCCTGCATCTGCGCCTTTACCGTGGGACGGTCGGGGGTATCGTCCTGTCTGATGTAGAGCCTATCGCGGGGAGCGGCGCTGAATCCCGCATTTGTGGTATCGTCCCACTGCATGGGCGTGCGGGAGCCTGTTCTGCCGTAGCCGCCCTCCACCGAGGCAAGCCCCTCAACATAGCGCATGCCTATCTCATCGCCGTAGTAGATAAACGGTGCGCCCGGCATGGACAGCAGAAATGCAAAGGCTATTTTCAGCTCATCGCCGTGGACGGTTTGGGACAGTCTGCCCATATCGTGATTGCCCGAGGGTATGCAGATAAGTCCCTTTCGCTCGGACTTTTCGTAGTTTTCCATATATTTTGCGGCAAATTCCGAGATATCGCCCTTTCCTCTTTCGCAGAAGAAGGGCTCCTCGCAGCGGAAGAGGTCGTTATAGTGAGAGGGTCCGAAGTGGAGCAGGAAATCCATGTGGAAGCCGCCCTGCAGGGACTTGTCGGGCTCGCCCCACTCGGAGACCATTGCCGCCTCGGGAAATTCCCTGTCGAGGAACTCGCGGACGTTCTGCCAGAGCTTTATGGTGCCCTTGCCGTCCTCGTCATGCTTTACGAGAGAGCCTGCCATGTCCACACGGAAGCCGTCGCAGCCCATGTTCAGCCAGAAGCGCATGATGTCCTTAAGTGCTTCGAGAGTAGCTCTTGGACCCTCTGCGTCCATAGGCTGCTGCCAAGGGCGGTCGCACTTGTAGAAGCCGTAATTCAGCGCGGGCTGGTGGGAGAAGAAATTCACCGCACAGGAGCCGTCACGCTCGGAGATGCCTCTGATGCAGCCCATGCCCCGGGGCTCCTCCCAGATGCTGTCCGTCCAGACGTAGCGGTCGGTGAACTCGTTCCTTTCGGCTTTCATGGACTCCTTGAACCACTTATGCTCCACGGAGGTGTGACCGGGCACAAGGTCCAGAAGCACATGCATGTTCCGTTTGTGGCACTCGGCGAAGAGGCGCTTTAAGTCCTCGTTGGTGCCGTAGCGGGGCGCTGCGGAGCAGTAGTCGGAGACATCGTAGCCTGCGTCGCCGAAGGGGGACTCAAAGCAGGGATTTATCCATATGGCATTGCAGCCAAGCTCCTTTATGTAGTCCAGCTTTCCGATGATGCCGTTGAAATCGCCGATGCCGTCGCCGTTAGAATCGCTGAAGGACTGGGGGTATATCTCATAGAACACCGCATTGTCCAGCCATGATACATTTTTCATGTGAATACTTCCTTTCGTATTATGCTTGCAGAATTGTTATCTATATGATATAATACTATAAAAGAGCGGCAAAATCCACTGAAATAATACTATATTATGATACTATAATACGATTTGAGGCGCCTATGAACAGCAAAAGCTTATCCGAAGAAAAAAGACAGCACAGCTCGCGGCTTGTGCCATACAGCTACTATAAATGCCTGATACCCGACTTTTTTGCGGGAGTGCCCATGCACTGGCACGGCGAGTTTGAGATAAACTACATATCAGAGGGCAGCGCGGAGTTTATCTGCGGGGACGAGCATTTCCTCTC
>JBJFHQ010000319.1:0-8277 GCA_051893755.1 Oscillospiraceae bacterium | reverse complement strand
GTAAGAACCTGTCTTCACAAGATATGTGTGCGGATTTTCGAGCATAATTTTGTTGCAGACGAGGCAAAAATGTGCAGGCGGGCTATCGCCCGGCAAGCATTTTTAACGCAGTCTGCGGCAAAATTTGCCGAAAAGACGTTTGCATACGCTTGTGAAGACAGGTTCTTATAGCGAGGGCGATAAAACGTCCTGTTTGGCATGCGAAACAGGACTTGATCTGCCGGGGCTGATTCTGTCAAAAAATTTACAAAAAAGTTTTGATATGTCATTGCAATGATGACTGCAATATGGTATAATATTTAAGTCAGCACCGCACAAAGCACGCCTGTCGGCTTTGCACGCGATCTGCTTGCAGATTTTCCGCCATATTGCACAGAAATTTTCTGCCCGCAGGCTAATGCCGGGCGAGCAGCCCATATTGCCTCTAAAGCGACAATTGCGAAATTTCTATACAATTTGACTGCGCATCCTGCGCACAAGCTCTGTGAGGTGTTGCTTAAATGATATTTTTGATATCAGCGAACAAACTGACGAATGAGGTGGACTCCCGAAATGAATAAACCGAAGTTTATAGATTTATTCTGTGGATGCGGCGGATTGAGTCTGGGGTTTAAAATGAGCGGCTTCAGCCCGGTTGCGGGAATTGATTTTAACCGTGCGGCAATAAATACATACAGACAGAATTTCAGATCATCAAAAGCCATCTGCGCTGATATTCTGACAATAGATAAAGATGACATTCTTTCCAGGATAGGAAATATAAATGAGATAGATGTGATCGTCGGCGGACCGCCGTGTCAGGGCTTCTCAAATGCCAATAAGAATTATGTGGAGCTTGATGATCCGAGAAATAAGCTGTTCTTCGAATTTGTTAAGTTCGTGGAGCTTGCACAGCCAATGGCTGTTGTTATAGAGAACGTGCCTCAGATAATAACCAAGAACAACGGGTATGCCAAGGACAGAATTACTGAGATCTTTACAGAGCGCGGATATAGTGTTATGAATGCTGTTCTGGATGCTTCGGATTATGGTGTTCCGCAGAAACGTCTGCGCAACTTCTTCATTATTACAAAGGGTGAGAAATTCGATCCGGACCGCCTTGTAAAAAGCAAGGAACGCATCACCGTAAAGGACGCTATCGGAGAGCTGTATCAGTTCGAGGGGACTTCTGCAGAGTTCCGTGAACTGCATACTGCTCCCGATACTCCATACCGTGCTTATTTGAGGGCAAAAAACAACATGATAGTAAATCACGATATTCACTATCCTGCTGAGATACAACAGAAAAGAATATCCTATGTTCCGCAGGGCGGGAACTGGAGAGACGTGCCTGAGGAACTGTGGATAACAAACCGGACAACAAACTCCGGCAGAAAAAATCGTCATTCATCGGCGTATAAAAGGCTGAAGGAGGATGATGTGTCGGTTACTATTGATGCAGGTAATCAGCACAGCAACTATTATCATCCGATCTTCCACAGACTGCCGACCGTCAGGGAAGCTGCACGGCTGCAGTCGTTTCCTGATGATTTTGTGTTCGAAGGAATAATGACAGAGCAATATCTCCAGGTTGGAAATGCGGTCCCGCCTTTGATGGCAAAATGTATCGCAGATGCAATTAAGGAGCTATTTAATGATGAAAAATAAAATAATTGATCTGTTCTGCGGATGCGGAGGACTCAGCCTTGGTTTTGAAATGGCAGGCTTCGATGTATCCTATGCAATAGATATGTGGGAAAAAGCAGTAGCTACATATAATCATAATCGTGAGAAAAAGGTGGCTGAATGTACAGATATCCATTCATTGACCGATGAGCAGATCGTTGATCTGAACAAAGATCACGAAGTTGTTGGAGTGATCGGAGGTCCGCCGTGCCAAGGCTTCAGTAAGGTGGGAACACGGGATGTCAACGATCCAAGAAATCATCTGTACCTCGAATACTGCAGAGTGGTGAAGCTGATACAGCCCGATTTTTTTGTTCTGGAAAATGTTTCGGGACTTCTTACCTTATCAAAGGGCATGTTCCGGGACGATATTATTCATCGTTTTGGTGAACTGGGCTATGATGTTGCGTATCAAGAGGTCGTTGCGTCGGATTATGGCGTTCCGCAGAATCGTCATCGTATTTTCTTTGTCGGGATGAAGAAGAAAAAATTCGTTTTCCCAAAGAAGGTGGAGGGGATAGTCACAAGCAAGGACGCTATCGGCGATCTCCTTCCTTTGGATGCTCAGAACGGTCTTGAAGATGAACACGGATACGCAATGGCTCCACAGAATGATTATCAGCGGAAAATGCGCGGCAAACAAGATAAGGTGAAAAATCACCAGATCACCATTCATACTCAGAAGACCATAGATATTATTTCCATGGTCCCTGACGGCGGGACGATTTATGATCTGCCTGACGAATATTGGAATGTCCGTAAATACAGAAAGGGCTTTGAACGTATGCCGAGCTTTAAGCCGTGTCATACGGTTGATACCGGTCATCGGAATTATTTCCACTATTCCGAGAACCGAATACCTACGGCACGCGAAAATGCGAGATTGCAGTCGTTTCCTGATTGGTATGAGTTTTTGGGGACTAAAACCGATCAATACAAGGAGATCGGAAATGCAGTACCGCCTGTTCTGGCATACCATATCGCCAATGCGATCAGAGAACAGCTGTCTAAGGAGGAATAGTTTATGGATATTACTGTATCCAGCCCGGGTTCTCCGGGAACAAGCTTTACGGATAATATAAAGGACCAGATCCTGATCATAGCTGATGTTCTGGAAAAGAATGAGGACTTTGCTTCTGTTCGTGATCTGCGGGCGAGGCTGGAGAATTATGGAATGAACCAGAATTATACCAGAAATATTTTCCCGTTCTTACAGAACTGCGGCATCGTAAAATATCGAAATGGGACAGCTTTTAAAAATATAGATTTTTTTACGAATATCGGAAAAGCATACGTTGATATCCTGCGCTGCATTAAGATCATCAGGAACGAGGCGGTAAGTCCGCTGCGTGATGAGATACTCAAGCTCCTTGAAAAGATACAGGAAGAAATTTATTTCCAGTGTCTTGTTATTATGATGAAAAATCCTGACTGCAATTATGGGTATGACTTCTACGATGTGCTCAGGTTTGTAAATATGTATGAGAGTATTGATTCTACGGAATATCTTCTGATACAACACGAAAGAGCAGTCAATCCGGGTGATTATATTCAGGATATGGGTGACACGGTGAGAAATTATCGGGCAGGCGTCATTACTATCAACGTCAAAACCAAAACAAAAAACGATGAGAACGGCTCTGCCAAAAGCGTAAATTCGTTCCCTTATGTCCATGGCAACTTCATCAAATCCGGTGTGTTTTATAAGGGTAAGGATGAAAGATACTACATCGTCGGCAGAAGAATGCCTGAGGTCATTAATGCTATACAGGAGGTAAGATCATGTCTGAATTCAGCCAAGAAGCAATAACTGCAATCACTGCAAATATGGATGATATAAAGAGAAGACTTTTTTTAAACACTGAAGGTGATTCACCGAAGGATTCCGATGGGGATGGTGCGATTTTACGTAAGGAGCTTGAAAAAGTCAGGATCAGCGGCGGAAAAAACATCATTCTTTACGGCGTTCCCGGCTCCGGTAAGAGCTGGACGATCGAGCACGAGTATTGCAGCAAAGACTGCGTTACACGACGTCTTGTTTTTCATCCGGATTATACAAATGCTGATTTTATCGGACAGATACTGCCTGTGGTCGATGAAGATAAGCAGGTCACCTATGATTTTACGCCCGGACCATTCACCACTATTATAAAAGATGCGTACCAAAAACCTGAACGTGAGTACGTCCTCATTATTGAGGAGGTCAACCGAGGCAATGCTCCTGCAATTTTTGGTGAGGCATTCCAGCTGCTGGACAGAACGGTCGTACCGAAGACTGTCGGAGATATAACCTACCCGATCGGTACAAGCGAATACGGTATCACAAATGAAAATATGGCGAAGAAAATATATGGCGATCCCGATCAGGAGGTGCGACTGCCATCAAATCTTTCGATCATCGGGACCATGAATACCTCCGACCAGAATGTATTCACACTTGATACCGCATTTCAGCGCAGATGGAGAATGCGCCTTATCGAGAATAATTTCGACAATGTCCGTGCATCTCTGGCAGATGCTCAGATACTCGATACAGGGGTCACATGGAAAACATTTTGTGAAAAGATCAATAATCTCATAGTCGGAAACAAGACTAAAATGGCATCGGCTGAAGATAAGAGGCTGGGTGTTAACTTCGTGCATGAAAGTGAGCTCGTTTTTGACGATCGTGCACTGCCTTCGGAAGGATATTCATCACTGCTTAACGAATATAACGCTCTTTTACGCCTTGAGGCTGATAACAGCATAACCGCGGAACAGGCAGAGCGGCTTGCTGTGATCAGAGAGGCGCTCATGACTAATCGTATGTTCCCTGAGAAGGTCATCAAGTACTTATGGGATGATGCTTTCAAGTTTAATCCTGAAGCGCTGTTTGACACGGACAATATGAAGAGCCTTGAGCAGGTCATCCGCACCTTTGTTTATTCAAGAGGCCGTGAGCGGTTCAAAATATTTAAGTCCGCTGTTCGTTCGTCTTTTTACCCGGATGCACAGTCATAACGTTATTCCAAACGGAAAGCAAGGTGGTTAGTGACTATGGATATGCAAAAAAGTATCAGAGAACGCTGCCATGTCAATACAAATTATGAAGGGGACAGCTTTGTCGGTGTAAGGGCGGATACGGATGATGCCATGATATTTTTCCCTATCGGTTATCAGCTTCCGCCGAATGATGATGATCTCCGTGGGGATATAAACAATCTGTTAAACGTACTTGCCGCTTTCATGAAAGAAGAAGCGCTGATCGAAGAATCAAAAAGTGCTGAACAGAAAAAAGTGGACTTTCCGATGCATGCATACCTGAAGGTCATTCGTGATTTTTTGCGGACAGGACGCTATTATATTGAAACTGAGCCGAAGTATAAAACGGATACCAAAGGAAACGCATCGTGGCCGAGGACGATACGTGAGCAAAAAGCATTGGTGCAGAAAAACGGCTCGCTGATATTTACGAATATGACCGTTCGTTCGGTCACACCCAATGCAGATAAAAAGATCACGCAGATACACAGATACTGTGTGTATGAAGCGTTTGACAAGATCGGATGGCTTTATGTTCCGTATATGCCCGAAAAACCCGGACCGCACCCTGATATCAGAGAAGCTGTCTATATTCTGGAAAACAAACTGGCATCCACACATAATGATGTGGAACAGGAACTGTTTTCAGCGATGGTCTCCATGCTGACTTATATGGATGAGAGGTCTTCTGAAAAGCAATACTTTTATGGAACTGATTATTTTGAGCGCATCTGGGAGAAAATGATCGACAGGGCTTTCGGCGTTGCGGATAAGGAACAATATTTCCCAAGAACAAGGTGGCTTCTTGATTATGGTCCTGACAAGACGAAAAAACCATTGCAGCCTGATACCGTCATGATTTACAACGATAAGGTCTATGTGCTGGATGCTAAGCTTTACAGATACGGATGCAGCGGAGATCCCAAGCATCTGCCGAATGGATCCGACATCAGCAAACAGATAACCTATGGCGAATACATCGAACGAGCAAAGAGTGTTTCGAGTGATAAGCTGTATAACGCGTTTATCATGCCGTTCAATCGTGAGGATAACAAATTCTTTGAGATCGGACCCAATGGCGAGCACATACCTTGCGTGACTGAAAATTTCGGAAATATCGGCGAGGCTGTCGGAGATTGGAAACCCGATCCAAAGAAATATGAGCGGGTGCAGGGGATAGTTGTGGACACGCGTTTTCTTATGTATAACTATATCGAAATATCGGATGAACAGAAACGTTCCCTTGCAGAAGCCATAGAGAAGGTGGATTCGAGGGGACCTGTTCCGAAACCCACAGCATAAAGCATATAGGGCTGCTGCAGCGTATAATGCAGCAGCCCTTTTTCAATTCGCACACATCATACAAACAAAGCCTTGCAGAAAAATCCATTCACATCGCTATAGGTCTTTCCGTGGTAAGCAAAAGCTGCCTTGCCCTCGCAGGCTTTGTTGTGAGCGGTCTGCTGACACTGAAAACAAAACATCTCCTTCATAGAGTACATACTGTTTTTTCTGAATTTAGTTTATCATATCTGTCCGCGAAAATACATTTTAATTATTCGTGATATCACCGTTTACCGATATGATAGTCACCTTCCATGGAATAACCTTTCCGCTTGCCTGCAGTGCCTGCTTTACAGCATTTTCAATCCCACCGCAGCAGGGGACCTCCATTCGCACAACGGTCACACTTCGAATATCATTGCATCTGATTATTTCCGTAAGCTTCTCGGAATAATCGGCATTGTCAAGCTTGGGACAGCCGATAAGTGTTATCCTGTTTTTGATAAAGTCCTCGTGAAATTTACCGTAGGCATATGCGGTGCAGTCTGCGGCAATAAGCAGGTCGGCACCGTCGAAATATGGTGCATTTATCGGAACAAGCTTTATCTGTACGGGCCATTGGGACAGCCTGCTGACAGAGGGCGTGTTATCGCAGGACGAGTGAGTATCCGCACGTCTGATAGCTTTTGAATGTGTGCCCGGACAGCCGCAGGGGAGAGCAGATGCCTGTTTTTTCGCCTTTGCCGCAAGCACTGCCGCTTCATTGTAGGCAGGCGCTTCACGCATTTCGAAAGAGATAGCGTTTGTGGGACAGGCAGGCAGACAGTCACCCAGACCGTCGCAGTAGTCCTCACGGGTCACCTTTGCCTTTCCGTCGATAATTTCGATTGCTCCCTCGTGACAGGCGTCTGCACAGGCACCGCAGCCGATGCATTTTGCTTCGTCGATCTTTATTATTTTTCTTATCATTATGATTATCCTCTCAATATTTTTTTCAAGCGTTTCACTTGATGATATCATTATAATATAACGGGCATAATAAGTATGTTGAAATTTCAACAAAAGGAGAATTTGTATGAGGAAATATCGGGAAATACTGAAAAGGTGTATTCTATTTGAGGGCATAAGCGATGATGATCTGACCGCAATGCTTGGCTGTCTTAATGCTGAAGTGAAGCAATATGCGAAAAATCAGGTCATCATCAGCGAAGGTCAGCGGGTCACGGATATCGGGATAGTGCTCTCGGGAGCGGTACAGATCGTAAGCGTGGATTATTTCGGCAACAGAAATATTGTAACGCAGATCGAGCCGTCACAAATTTTCGGTGAGGCTTTTGTCTGCGCGGAAGTGATGTCCGTACCAATCGGTGCGGCTGCTTCGGAAAACAGCGAGATCATGCTGCTCGACGGAAACAGGGTCATGGGTCCATGCTGTAATTCCTGCGAGTTTCACAAGCAGCTTATCGCAAATCTGATGAAAAATCTTGCCCGGAAAAATCTGATGCTGAACAGAAAAATCGAGATAACCTCCAAGCGTACCACACGGGAAAAGCTGATGACCTATCTGCTGTGGCAGGCAAAATCGCAGGGGTCTGACAGCTTTACCGTACCTTATGACCGTCAGGAACTGGCGGACTATCTGCAGGTGGACAGAAGCGGACTTTCGGCTGAAATAAGCTAGCTCCGCCGTGAGGGTGTGCTTGAATGTAACAGAAGTCGGTTTACGCTTTTGTCGGAATAAAGTGCATTCATGACCTATGGCAATAAATGGTGCGGAGTTTCTTGCTCATTATGAGCCTGTTGACGAAAAAAACAGTCGATAACCGAGCATTCCGCAAATGTGGCAGAAATTTGGAAGCCATGCGTTGTGCAGTATCATCGGATAAGGAAATTCCGCTCCGAAAAGCCGCTGCTCACATAATTGTGAAAACTGCGGAAGTGTCTGCGGCAAATATATATATTAAGCGGCAATTTTTCGCATATATCGGGGAATTGCCGTTTATCAAGCATTATACATGATTCAAAAAAATTTCGGAACAGAGCTGCATAAGGAGTTTTTTGTAATGTTGAAGATCATTACGATAATTGCGGTAATTATAGGCGGAATTTCTGCCATTGTACTTGTAAAACGAAAGACAAAGTAAAAATCTTATTTGTAATAAAAATGAATGGTGATCGCAATAGTCTGTTCGAGAATGAGTCCTGTGATATGTTGTCAACGACATATGCTCAGCACTTGGCTTTCTTATCTTTCACGGAAATCAATAATTACAAAACCTTTACAAAAGTCCCAAAGAGTGATATAAT
>JBJFHQ010000318.1:0-8277 GCA_051893755.1 Oscillospiraceae bacterium | reverse complement strand
CCTTGTGCAAGGGCAGTCATTCAAGCACCTCGCAGACCTCATCGGAGGAGACGGCTGTGACGACAGCGGCTGAGGAAGAGCCTGAACCTGCTGCAGAAGAGCCCGATGAATCAGAGGAAGATTAATATATGGAAAAAATAAAGCTGGTATGCCCCTGTCATTTCGGACTGGAAAGCGTGCTGAAATTTGAAGTGAATAAGATCGGCGGAGAGGATATCTCCGTATCGGACGGAAGAGTGTCCTTTTATGGCGGAGAGGAGCTTGTTTCAAGGGCGAATCTCTGCCTTGCGACGGCGGAGAGAGTGCTTATCGAGCTGGCGGAGTTTGACGCGTACTCCTTCGACGACCTGTTTGAGGGTGTGAAAAGGCTGCCTTGGGAGGACTATATCTCCAAATCGGACGCTTTTCCTGTCAAGGGTCATTCGCTGGATTCGCAGCTCCACAGCGTCCCCGACTGTCAGGCTATCATCAAGAAGGCAGTGGTTGACCGTCTCAGCGGAAAATACGGCGTGAAATGGTTCGAGGAAACGGGAAGTATCCACAGGATACAGTTCAGCATCATAAAGGACAAGGCGGCTATCTACCTTGACACCTCGGGAACGGGGCTCCACAAGAGAGGGTACAGAAAAAACTCCAACGCAGCGCCTATCAAGGAGACTCTTGCGGCGGGCATCATCGACCTTGCGAGAATACGCAGCAATACGCAGTTTTATGACCCCTTCTGCGGCAGCGGAACATTTCTCATAGAAGCGGCGTACAAGGCTATGAACATCGCTCCGGGGATAAAGCGTTCCTTTGCGGCGGAGAAGTGGGACTGCTTTTCCTCGGAAATATGGCGCGAGGAGCGCAATAAGGCTATTGCTGCAATAAATAAGGACGCGGACTTTTTCGCTTTCGGCTCGGACATCGACCCCGAGAGCGTGGCGCTGTCCACGGAAAACTGCGCCAAGGCGGGTATCCGCAACAAGGTGAAGATAACCCGTGCGGACGTGAGGGATTTTTCACCCGAAAATGGGGGGATCATCGTGTGCAATCCGCCCTATGGAGAAAGAATGTTGGAGCTGAAAGAGGCGGAGGAGCTTTACGAAATAATGGGAAAGGTATTCCCTGCTAATTCGGACTGCCCGTCCTATATTATCTCTCCCCACGAGGACTTCAAGCGTTTCTTCGGCAAAAGAGCGGACAAGCGCAGAAAGCTTTATAACGGCATGATAAAGTGCCAGCTGTTCATGTATTTTAAATGATGCTCTGTGTAAGTAAGCTTTCCTGTGGGAGAGCTTACTTTTTTGATATACAGAAAATCCCCGTTTTACGTCGATGCAACCTGAAGCTTACATAAAGAAATCTGAAAATGGTGGAGTTTTGCAGAGCATTATGCTACTATAATGATGAACAAAACGTTCGGAAAGGAAGGACGCACTATGACATTAGGCGAAAAGCTCTCAAAACTTAGAAGGGAAAACAATTATACACAGGAACAGCTTGCGGATATCCTCGGAGTATCTCGGCAGGCTATCAGCAAATGGGAAAGCAACATTTCATATCCCGAGACCGACAAGCTGATACGCATGAGCAGAATGTTCGGCTGTACGACGGACTATCTTCTCCTTGACGAGGAAGAAATACCCTTTGACGATAAAACGGTAAAGGAGCCGCAGGAAGACTTACAGGGAGATATACGCTTTTCTGTTTCACTGCATGAAAGGAAAAGCAAACGGACTCTTTTTGGCATGCCCTTGTGGCATATCGGAAGAAATGCTAAGGGAATTATCGCGGTAGGTCTGAGAGCGAGAGGGATAATTTCTGTCGGACTTGTTTCCGTGGGTGTGCTGTCGTTTGGCATGTTGTCGCTGGGGCTTATCTCCTTTGGACTGTTAGCTGTGGGGCTATTGTCCGCAGGCTGTTTTTCCGTGGGAGTCTTTGCCGCGGGTGCGATAAGCTTTGGCATCATTTCGCTGGGAGCGGTCGCAGTGGGAGATTTTTCCGTGGGCGCGCTGGCTATCGGAAAATATGTTGCTATCGGCGATAATGCCCGAGCTATGATAGCGCTGGGCGATTCACAGGCACAGGGCAGCATCTATCAGAAAACAGGCGGGCTTTCCGGGCAGGAAATAGCCGCGGTTAAGGCAATGATCGACGATACTGTCCCGTCTTATTTAGCGTTTGCGAAGAATATCATAAAAATGTTTCTGTAAAACTCATGCGAAAAGTATGTAAGCTTTGATATGGGAAAAGCTTACATGCTTTTTATTTTTTCGGGGTATTGCAATAATCTGCGATATGTGTTATAATTAAAATAGGTGAAGTATTGATAAGCATGCTAAGAGCTGCATTTGATCACTAAGGAACAAAGAATATGGACTACGATTTTACAAGCTGTACGCTCTGCCCCAGAGAATGCGGCGCAGACCGCACACGGGGAACAGGCTTCTGCGGAGGAGGTATTGCCGTAAAAGCTGCAAAGGCATATCTTCACATGTGGGAGGAGCCCTGCCTGTCGGGCACAAGGGGCGCAGGAACGGTTTTCTTTTCGGGGTGTAATCTGAAATGCCTGTACTGCCAGAATCACAGGATATCCGCCGATAATTTCGGAGCAGAGATATGGTCGGACAGGCTTGCGGAGATATTTCTCGGACTGCAGCGTCAGGGTGCTCACTGCATTGATCTGGTAAGCCCCACCCATTTTGTACCGCAGATAATATCTGCTCTGGATATGGCAAAGGATAAGCTTAATATCCCCGTGGTTTACAACTGCGGCGGATATGAAAGGGTCGAGACCCTGAAAATGCTGGAGGGCTATATCGACGTGTATCTCCCAGATCTGAAATACATGGACAGTGCGGCTTCAGAAAAATATTCGGGCGCTGCGGATTACTTTGAATACGCCTCAAAGGCGATAGCCGAAATGTGCAGACAGACGGGGGAGTGCCGCTTTAATGACGAGGGAATCATGCAAAAGGGCGTTATCGTGCGGCATATGATACTTCCCGGATTGAGGAAGGATTCGGCGGCGATAATGGAATGGCTGGCGCATGATCTTCCCCGTGACAGCTTTAAACTCAGCCTTATGAGCCAGTATACACCATGCTACAAAAGCTGTGAGTTCAAGGAGATTAACAGGCGGCTTTCGACATTTGAATATGAGTACGTGCTTGACAAGGCGATAAGTCTGGGACTTGACGGCTACATGCAGGACAAGTCCTCGGCAGACAGCGGATTTACTCCCGATTTTGACCTTACGGGAATTATATGATAAAGGACGGTTTTACATATGAATGAGAATGTGCAGAGCGAAGCAAGGCTTCAGTCGGAAAATGAGGTCTTTGCTCTTGATATCGGTACAAGAACTGTAGTTGGCGTGCTGGGGCATGTTGACGATGATACCTTTGTGGTGGACGATTGCTGCTCCATACCTCACAAGAGCCGTGCTATGACAGACGGTCAGATAGAGGATATCGACGAGGTCGCAAAGATAGCAGGCAGGGTCAAGACTCAGCTGGAAGAGAAAAACAACATCACCCTGACCGAGGTGTCAATTGCCGCCGCAGGACGTGCTCTCAAGACATGCCGCACCAAGGCATCTATCGACATCGAGGACAAGGGCTACATAAACGATGATATGCTGAAATCGCTGGAAATGGACGCTATCGCCGACGCACAGGATTCCCTTGATGAAAAATCTTCGGGAGGCTCGTCTTTCTACTGCGTGGGAAATACGGTCGTAAAGTATTTTCTGGACGATTATCCCATAAAGAGCCTGAAGGGGCACCGTGGAAAGACTGCTTCCGCTGAAATTCTTGCGGCATTTCTGCCAAGTCCCGTTGTTGAGAGCCTTTATTCGGTTATGGACAGGATAGGTCTGTCGGTGAGAAGCCTTACTCTGGAGCCTATCGCGGCGATGAATGTGATAATCCCCGCCGAGGTGCGGCTCATCAACATCGCACTTGTGGATATCGGCGCAGGTACGTCGGATATCGCCATTTCCCGTGACGGCAGCATCGTGGCATATGCTATGGCGACAATTGCAGGCGATGAGATCACCGAGGAAATAATCAGAAAATATCTGGTGGACTTCAACACTGCCGAGGAAATGAAGCAGAGCGCGACCGGAGATGTCATCAAGTACAGGAATATCCTCGGAATGGAGCAGACCGTGGAAACGTCGGCGTTCTTTGAGAGCTTATTCCCGACGGTTGACCTGCTTGCAGACACTATTGCTGCGAATATCCTCGAAGCTAACGGCGGAGAAGCTCCTGCAGCGGTATTTCTTGTGGGCGGCGGAAGTCAGGTGCCCGAGCTGTCCAAATATGTGGCGCAGAAGCTGGGCATTCCCGAGGAAAGAGCCGCAGTGGGCGGCAGACAGTTCATGCGCAACGTGGACACAGGCAGCGTGGAAATAAACGGTCCCGAGTTTGTGACTCCTATCGGAATTGGTGTGACTGCCACTATCCAGCGGGGCTATGATTTCTCCACAATAACTCTCAACGGCGAAAAGATACGCATTTTCGATACAAAGAAGATTACCGTGGTCGATCTGCTCCGAATCGCAGGTTACAAGCCAAATCAGATAATCGGACGATCGGGACGAAATCTTACATATATCTTAAACGGCGAAAGAAAATCTGCGGCAGGAACTTTGGCGGTGCCTGCGGAGATAACCGTGAACGGAAAGGCTGCGGCGATAGATACTCCCGTGAAGCAGGGGGATATTGTCACCTTTAAAGAAGCGGAAAACGGCATAAATGCGCAGCTTTCCATTATGGATATCGCGGGAGATGTCACCGAGCGCAGAGTTTCTATCGACGGAATGGAATATCCCTTCGGAACAGCTGCTCTTGTAAATGAAAAGCGGGTGTCCTCCGATTATAAAATACAGAATTATGACGATATTTCGGTATCTGTCGTTGAAACGCTGGGAGACCTGATGCTGTCGCTTCCCTTTGACTGCAGCGGCATAGTGTTCATGAAAAACGGAAAGAAGCTTCGGTTCGATTATCTGCTGAGCGACGGCGACAAGCTGGAGACCTGCGACAGAACGGCGTTTGAGGAAATGGAAAGCTCTCGGAAGCCTGCCCAGCCCAAGCCTGTTCCGCAGCCCTCCGAAAAGCCCAAGGAGGCTACTCCTGCAGAAAAGCCTGCGGAGGATACGGAAAAGGAAGCCGAAAGCTCAAATGTTGGCGCTCCCATAACGGTCATTCTTAACGGAAGACCTACGCTTCTTGAACAGAGGAACTCTCCCCATGAATTTCTGGAGCTTATGGCGCTGGCAAATCTTGACACGGGTAATCCGCCTCCGGGAATGAACATCGTTATTTCTCTCAACGGAAAGGACGTAAGCTTTATGGATCCTATCAAAGAGGGAGATGTGGCGGTCATTCGCTGGGAATAAGTCCAAATATTAACTTTTTGTAAACGTTCTGAGAAGTTTCATGTTTTGTGAAAAATATTGAGCTTCTGAGTTGTTTATATTATAGACGGGGCAAAGCTCATATATCATATATATATGACTGCCTGTTTATAATGCATTATAAAAGACGGGTCGCCGTCTATACATGAGAGGTATGCTATGTATTCCGTAACCGGTACCGTAAGTGACGAATATATCCGCTACATACTTGAAACTTACTCCGCCCAGATAATCAGGCTATGCTATACTTATGTCAAAAATAAAGAGGACGCAGAGGATATTGCACAGGATGTGTTTTTGGAGCTGATGCGCAGAAATCAGCCATTTGAGGACGCAGAATACGAAAAAGCGTGGCTTATGCGGACTGCTGTGAATAAGTGTAAGAATCTTCTGAAATCGAGCAGAGTTAAGCGGACAGTACCCTTAGAGGATGAATATACAGATAATGACAGCAATCCCGAGAACAGTAAGGAGGACAATACCGTCAGGAACGCAGTTCTGGCGCTTCCCGAAAAATACCGCACGGTAGTCCATCTGTTCTATTTCTCGGAAATGTCGATAAAAGAGATCGCAGTGGTGACAGGCGTTAATACCGCAACTGTCGGGACTCGTCTGGCAAGGGGACGGGAACAGCTCAAAAAAATTCTGAAAGGAGAGATAGATCTATGAAAAGAACAATGAACGAATATAAAGCTTCGATGAATAAAATAGTTCCTTCCGGATCATTCATCTCCGAAACAGAAGCTCTCATGAAAAAAATCAGAGACGAACAAAACGGAGCAGTCAGCGATAAAAAATCGGATGTTCTGCCTATAGATGGACAGAGGATAGATATCGGCTCAAATTCAAGGACAATAAAAATAAAGAAATGGACAATGGCACTTTCCGCAGCTGCAGCTGTGCTGATATGCGCGGTATCGTTAAATGTGTATAACAGGGCAAATGTAGATTCTCAGATGACGCAGGACGCAGATACTCAGACTGCGGAATCGGCAGCTTCCGCTGAGACGGAGTTCACTGCCGAAACAACAGTATCCACGGAGGAAACAGCTGAAACTACTGCGGTAACAGAGGAAGAGCTCGTGTCTTTCTCCGAGACCGAAATGCCCGAAGCAGCAGCAGAGGAGATAACAGCGGAAACAGAAAAATCACCCGCTGAAAACAATGACGATCAGGACAAACAAAAGGATAACAAAACAGAAAATACCCGCAGTGAAGAAAGCAGCTCTGATTTCGGAGCAGACGCGCCTTCAGATTCCCGCGGGATAAATGCGGCAAATACGGTGGACGACAATGCGGTGTCCGTATATGTGGAAAACAGCTCGGACGACGATATGGTAACGACCTACAGTCCACAGGGTTATGATCATTTTCCGGAGATATACTCCGACGATGAGTATTACGATGAGGAAGCAGCTGATACAGATACCGGATACGGAACACCCGTGTGGGTCCCCTCGTTCATAGATGAAGATATGGAGGAGGTCGTGGAAGAGGAGGATATGGACGTCAGCGTGGACGACGGTTATTATGTGGTCGGAAGCAGCATTGAAGGTCAGACCTCCGACGCAGCAGTCAGCTCATATTCTCTTGATGTTTCGTTCAGGTCATCTGCATCGGGTGCCGATGAGGTCTATGTGCCCGATACCATATCCGACCTCGATGATGGAGAGTATTACATTTCCACCGAGGCAGGCTTTGACGAATATGACCCTAATTCAGGAACCTTTATCGTTTCAAACGGCGCAATGTTTGATGAATCTGTGGTTGACATTAATTCGTCTATCGTTGATAAGATAGCGGGACTGACAGCTTCAAAGAATCAGTATCACTGTGACGCAGAAACCAAAATGTACGACTACAGATATAAGCTCACTATCTATTCCGCAGACGAATCGGAAAACAATGCAAAGCTTTTTGAGATAACCTTCAAGAAGGGCGAGCTTGTCATCAACAGATACGACAACGGAACAGTGTCCTCCGAAAAGTATACGCTCACCTCGGAGGAATATGAGGAACTTGACAGCTTTATCAGGTCGCTCGGATAAATATTATCAGCCGCATAGCCCTTTATGGTTTGCGGCTGAATTTGTAAAAGGGGAGGATAACTGAAATGAATAGAATATCATATGTATTTTTATCGGCGGTGATCATGGCATTGACAGCCTGCAGTTCCGAAAGTATGGAAGTAACTGAAACGGCTGCCGAAACGTCGGAAACAGCTGTATATTCGGAGGAGACCGAAACAGAAACAGCAGCCGATGCGGAAAATGCAGCTGTCATAAACTATGAAGCTGAGGAGCTTCGAAGAAAAATAATGTCAGATGAAAAAAACAGAGCGACAGAGGTTTCGGAAACAGCAGAGGTCTATGATGATCCACAGATAACTCTTATGATATTGTATGAAAACGATGCGTGGGGTTTTCAGCAGGACGTTACCGTAATTGATACAAATGGGCAGCAATACTGGGTGCAGTATTGGGACGAAGAGGATAAATTCGACCTAAGCAGCGATGACTGGTACGCAGAGCTTGAAAAGCTCACAGAGAAAGAGCCGTGGGAATATCACTTGTCCGGGAAAGCTCTTGAAGAGGTGCGCAGTTTTTCCGACAGATACAGCGAGTTTGAGGAATATCCGATAATTTATATCGCGGCAAACGGAGCCGATATGGGAAATACATATTTATACGGTATATACAGGGACGAAAACGGCGACCCTGAGTATCTGGAGCTGTGCGTCTCCGGAGATGGAATAGAGTGTATGGACAATTCCGAGATCAAGGATCATGTTCTGAAGCTTTCACAGTATAATGTTATCGACGAGGATTTTCTGTATTATAGGGACGAGCTTGATGAAGCCATAGACGATT
>JBJFHQ010000317.1:0-8277 GCA_051893755.1 Oscillospiraceae bacterium | reverse complement strand
CCTCGGTCTCATATCCGCGGGCGGCTTCCCTTGTGATCTCCGCATGACAGACGAAATTCGGGTCAGTCCGAGTGACCGCTCCCTTGTCGATGCACTTTTTTATGACGGTATAAACCGTGGTCTTGCTCCAGCCCACGTCCTTTCCGAGTATAGCCGCGATATCCTTTGCAGTTGTATCTCCCCTGTCCCAGAGAACGTTCATCACGTTCAGCTCCGAATAAAACAGCTTCATAATATCCCCCTGTTCTGCCGTAATATACTATTATTCTATCACAGCAGAATGAATATGTCAATAATTTTTTCAGTTTTTCTCATTCAGATACAATGTGACCCTCTGCCGGATAAGCTCCGCAGTTTCCTCCGCAGACTTTGAGCCTGCGAAAAACGCCGCTGTTTCGTCATTTATTATTTCGGTAATGCTTTCATCGCAGCACATCAGTCCCTCCGCAAGTGCTATTATGTCATTCATCTTGTCGATGTCCTCCTGCTTCGGCTCACCTATGTTTTCATTGGAGGACGAGGCTAACATCATCTCTCCCATAGTCAAGACCGCAGTGTTTTCATGGTTCGGGTCATGCTTCATAGCAGTCTGCGCCGCCTTTTCAAGGGAATCCTTTCTTATGGGGAAGCTTTCCGTTATGCCGTCCTGATAATCGGGGAGAAGCAGCGTTCTCACAAACTGCCATGCACCGTCTCTTACCTCCGAGCCTGCGCTTATCGCGATCCCCGAATCTGCAATAAAGGACGTTCCCGTGCCGCTTTCGCAGGGGAAGCCTACCGCTGTCACCTCTTCGCCGAACTCAATATTCTCATAGCGGTAAATGTCCCTATATCCATGAAGATATGCCGTCATAAGCAGGGCTTCTTCATTTTTGAACATGGTATTGAATCTTGCAAAGAAATCATCGTCGAAATAATCGTCCACATTATCGGGATAGGTGTTGGCGTATTCAAGCAGCTTCACAAACTGCTCCGAGCCGAAATTGCAGGTCTGCGCCCTGCGGTCAATATATTCCTCACCTGAAAGCTCCAGCGCATAGTTCAGTATTTCGCTTTTCGTCACGCCCGGAAATGTCTCGGCGGAGGGTCTTTCCGCTGCGATCTCGTTCAGCCTTTCGATAGTGATTCCGTTATCCTTTCCGAAAACCGACGTTTTTCCGAGAGCTGTATATATCTGAAATGAATCGGTAAATCTGTACAGCTTCCCGTCGGTCTCGCAGGCGGAAAGCAGATTCGGCAGGAAGTCATCACGGCTGATGTCGGGGTCGCTGTCGATATATTCATACATATCCGCAAAAAGCCCCTTGGAAATATAGCTGTCCACGGAAACATACGAGTCTGATATAAGGATATCGGGTAGCTTTCCCAAAACCAGATCAAGGTTCAGCTGCTCGATATCATCATATTTTTTCACGTTGACATAATATTCACTGTTTGTATTATTGAACTTTATCACGCTGTCGGTAATATACCCGTCAATGGCATATTCCGTTCCTGCGAGGACGATCTCCTTTTTGCCGATGTCATTCACGGGCTGCTTTTCCAGCACGGATATCTTCGGAAAACCATGCGGATGAGACTTTCCCGCGATTATAAACGTATCTCCGTCCGAAAAGATATCGGTGACCTCCATTACGCTTATCCCCGCCTTGACCCATTCAAGGAGCGCTTCACTATTGCCCTTAAGCGGACCATTTTCATCGTCATGCTTATATCCGAAAAGGCTTGTTCCGTCGCTGACATAAAATTCATTATCACCGCTGCCCTTGATAACGGTCCTATTATACCAAGGATACATGGGCAGCTTCACGCCCTCTTCAAGGATACCGCTTTCGGTATCTATCCCGCGAAAGTCGTAAGCTCCGTTAGGGTCGTAGATGTAGGCATACATTTTCCCGTCGGAATCCGGCACAAGTCCCTGCACCATGATATCCTCCCGTATATCGCAGACAGGCTCGCCCTCAGCCGTCATCACGAGGATACGGCTGTAACCGTCGGTCACATATATATTTCCGCCGCTAAAAGCCGTAATATCGGGATAGAAAAAGCTGTCCGCATCTCCGCCCGTCACTATGTCGGTAATGTCCTTTTCAGCGATGATATTTCCCTCGGCATCAATTTCATTCAGAAAATACGTGTATATCTCCGTGTCCTTGTCAGCTGATTCCGTGTTCAGTTCGATATAATATCCCCTGCCGTTTTCGTCAAATTTCGGCTCGGTGAGAATATTCCTTCCAAGCGGTGACAGCAGCTTCGATGAAAATCCGCTGCCGTCTGTATTTGCCGAGTTCAGATAATACTCGGAGCTGTCGCCTTCTTCATCGGGATAGTATTCCGACAGAAAATATATCCTGCCGTCATAGTATTCAAAGCCTTCAAATTCTCCCATTATTTCCTCGGTAATTTCGGCGGAGGCGCTTTTGTACTCAAAGGTGCTTTCGGCGCTAAGCTTTTCCGTTTCAGGCACCTCCTCATTTTTTCCTCCGCATGCCGTCAGCTGCAGCATCATTGCCACTGCGGAAGCTGCGGCGATGAGCGTTTTCATTCTGCCTTTCATATTACATATCCTTTCTGTTGATTTATATTCTACTCCAATAGAATAACTATATTCTATCACAATAGAACAGATTTGTCAATAACTTCCGCAAATTTTCACAAAAAAAATAGTATCACCATAATGATGATACCAAAAACTCACTATTCATACATATTCTAAACATTTTCCGTCTCTTCCGACGTTATCCTGTGAGAACAAATAATGCTCCTGATATTGCGGTACAGATAAGGCTTCAGTGTCTCCATATCCACAGGCTCGCTGTACAGTATTGCACTGTAGCAGGTGGAGCTTACCAGCTCGACTATCATAAACAGCATGATCTCGGGGTCGTCGTACCTTTCGGGAAATCTTTTCAGCAGCCTTCTGAAATCCTCGCTGAAATCTATATCGTCCTCGTAAACGGGGGTGCTCATTACATTCTTGAATATCCCCCAGCTGAGATTTTTTGCGATAAATTTCAGCAGATTTGGGTTTTCTGACAGCTGATTTATAATGCTGTCAATTATGTATATCATCGTATCCTCAAAGGTGGACGCTTCCTCGGCATGTTCGTCCAGTCCCGCCGCCGCATTGCGGAAAAGCTGGCTTGACTTGTGACAGATAAGCTTATTGTTGATATCGTACTTGTCCTTGAAATACAGATAAAATGTGCCCTTAGCCACTCCCGCCTGATCGGCGATATCCGAGATCGACGTATTATTTATTCCCTGCGACATGAACAGCCTGAATGCCGTTTCAAGCAGAGATTCTCTTTTATGTTTTTTATTTTCGTCCAGCTTGCCCATTCTGCGCCTCCACAAAGAAAACAAACTCCGATTCGGTGTACATGTATATTATAACCTTTATTGGGACGATCTGTCAATATCAGAAAATGACTAAAAGTCATTTATATTTTTATGCTATTTGTGCAATAATCAGCTTACCGCAGACTTGCAGACATCTACCCACCTGATGTAATGAGAATATTCTTCAAGCTCGCGGATAGTAAGCTCAATGGCGCTGTTGCTGCTGCCGCAGGCAGGAAAGACCGTCTCGAACCGTTTCAGCGACTCGTCAAGATAGACCTCCACGCCGTCATTTACCGCAAATGGACATACTCCACCTACTGCATGGCCGATAAGCTCCTCCGCCTCGGCTGGGGTGAGCATTTTCGCCTTGGTGCCAAACTGCGCCTTGTACTTGGGATTGTCTATCTTCACATCTCCCGCCGCCACCACAAGCACTGCCCTTCCGTCAACCATGAATGACAGCGACTTTGCTATCCTGCAGGGCTCGCAGCCCAGTGCTTTTGCAGCAAGCTCAACCGTTGCGCTGGATTCGTTCAGCTCGCGTATCCTGTCGGCGATGCCCAGCTCCTTAAAATACTCTCTTACCTTTTCAATTGCCATAATGAATCTCTCCTACTTCATGCCCTGTATCAGCTCATAGACCTCGAGGGCTATCTCACTGTTTACTCCCGCAGTACGTGCTATCTCATCGGGGGTCGCTTTTTTCAGCTCAGCCTTTGTTCGGTATTTCATCAGCAGCTTCTGCGCCTTTTTATCACCTATGCCCTTTACCTTTGTGAGCTCCAGAGCGTAGGACTCCTTTTTGTGCTTGCTGCGCTGAAATGTTATGGAAAATCTGTGGACCTCGTCCTGTATTCTTGTCAGCAGCATGAAAGCCGCCTTTGTTTCGGTTATGGAGATCTCTCCGCCGCCTGTGGCAATTGCCCTTGTGCGGTGACGATTGTCCTTGACCATTCCGAAAAGGGGCACATCTATCCCCATTTCCTCCAGCACGGGAGCCACTGCGTTGACCTGTCCCTTTCCGCCGTCCAGCAGTATCAGGTCGGGCAGAGTGGCAAAGCCCTCGTCGGTGTCGTCGGGGTCCAGATAATGGCGGAACCGCCGCTCCAGCACCTCTGCCATGCTGGCATAGTCGTTCTGAATCTCCACCCGTTTTATGGCAAATTTCTTGTATGCCTTTTTAAGCGGTCTGCCGTTTTCGTAGACCACCATTCCCGACACCATGGACTCCGAGCCAAGATTTGAGATATCGTAGGCTTCGATATACATGGGCGGCTTCGGCAGTCCCAGCACCTTTGCCAGCTCTTCGAGAGCGATAAGCTCGCTCCCCGTCCTGCCAACACGCATGGAAAGATATTCTCCCGCATTTGCCTTTGCCAGCGACAGCAGCCGATATCCCCTGCCCATCTTCGGGAAAAGCAGGCTGACTGCATGACCGCTCCTTTCCCGAAGCAGCTTTTCCATTATCTCGCCGTCCGGAAATTCCTCGGTGAGTATCTCGCGTGGTATCTCCATTCCGGGCTTGTAATACTGTGAGATAAATTCCTCGATGATGTTATCGCTTTCGTCCGACGCTCCGAGGAAAAACTCCGCCCTGTCCACGAGACGTCCTCCGCGGTACATGATAACCGCCGCGCAGGCGTTTCCTCCGTTGATGACCGCTGCGATCACATCAGTATCGGGCATATTTTCCGCGATGATCTTCTGATTGTCTGCTGCCTTCTGTATTGCCTTTATCCTGTCACGATATCTTGCCGCCGCCTCAAAATCAAGCTCATCGGAGGCTTCGTTCATCTTTTGGGTAAGCTCCTCCACCGACTGCACAGAGCCGTCACGGATATACTCCACCGCTTCCTTAACGATACCGTTATAGTCCTCCTCGGAAATGCAGCCCGTGCACACACCCATGCACTGCTTGATATGATAGTTCAGA
The DNA here is from genome assembly GCA_051893755.1 of Oscillospiraceae bacterium. Classification (GTDB taxonomy): domain Bacteria; phylum Bacillota; class Clostridia; order Oscillospirales; family Ruminococcaceae; genus RGIG4694. Next base: position 2,999 of record JBJFHQ010000317.1, on the reverse strand, counting down.
CATGGACGGGTCTTGTTTATCTCCTGTGGGAATTTCCTGCGGCAGGTGGGCAGCGCAAACACACGATTTGCCTCGTTGACTGCCTGCTTTGCCACATATGAGGACGTGTAGGGTCCGATATAGGTGCCCTCGCCGTTTTTCTGGAGCTCGGCGGTGATACGGGGAAAGGGCTCGTCCGATATTTTGATGTAGCAGTAGCCCTTGTCGTCCTTTAAGAGGATATTGTATTTCGGGGAATACTGCTTTATCATGGAGCATTCCAGCACCAGTGCTTCGTACTCCGAATCGGTGACGATAAAGTCATAATCGTAGACCTGCTCCACCATTTTAGCCACCTTGGGAGTATGGTCGGGAGACTTGCAGAAGTACGATGTTACGCGGTTTTTAAGATTTTTTGCCTTTCCGATGTAGATGATATGCCCCGATTTATTTTTCATCTGATAGACCCCGGGGGAGGTCGTCAGCTTTGCAGTCTTTTCACGGAGATAATCCAGTCTTTCGTTCATAGTAATTGACCCTTATCGGCGATAAATCGCCACTCAATATCACGGTATTCGGGAGTTGCGTAGTTTATCCCCACTCGCGGAGCAGTCCTTATCTTCGGACGAGCTCCGTCGTCGCATATCCTTATCCTCGGATTGTCCACGAAGCTTTCGCCATTGAAGCTCTTATCAATGGAAAGCGTCTTAGTAAGCTTTGCAGGTCCGTTGTACAGCTCGCAGCTGCGAAAAAGCACTCCCTGGGGGATATCCTTTTCGCCTGTGATGACGTTCATCAGCCAGTGCATGCCGTAGCAGAGATAAACATAGATAACTCCCGGCTCGCGATAGAGCAGTTCAGTTCGGGGAGTCCGTCCCTTTGAAGCGTGACAGGCAGTATCCTCCTCGCCGCGGTAGGCCTCGGTCTCGTCGATGCGCAGCACCACCTCGGAGCCGTCCTCCATAGTGCGCACTATCAGCTTTCCCACCAGCTCGGGTGCCACTTCAAGGCAGTCCCTGTGAAAAAATTCCTCAGATAAAGTCTTCATATTTCCTCCGAAATGCAAAAGACTCCCGTTCACAAGAACAGGAGTCAGAAAATGCGGTAAAATTATTCAGCAGCGTAAACGCTTACCTTCTTGCGGTCTCTGCCTAAACGCTCGAATTTTACTGTTCCGTCGATCTTCGCATAGAGTGTATCATCGGAACCGATACCAACTCCTGCGCCGGGGTGAATGTGTGTTCCTCTCTGACGAACGAGGATATTGCCGGCAGTTACAAACTGACCGTCAGCTCTCTTTGCGCCAAGTCTCTTAGACTCGGAATCACGACCGTTCTTAGTGGAACCCATACCTTTCTTATGAGCGAAGAACTGCATAGAAATTCTGATCATTGTGTTACACCTCCATAACTGATATGCGAATTGTACCCTTGTAATCCTGCGAAATAAAACCGATATGCGTATGTAAGCTTTCGATAAGCTTTTCCGCACTTTCGCAGTGGTTTTTCAGCATAAGCTCCAGCAGATTATTTTCAGCGGACACATCGGCTTCGGCTTTAAGAAAATCCGTCACCGTATTTGCCGCAAACATTCCCGCCGAGGAAACCGACGCACATACCACGTCCTGTCCCTCGTCCGCATAATCTGCGTGTCCGGATATGCTAAATCCCGTGAAGGTCCCGTTTTTCTTATAAAAAACAGCCTTAATCATGGGATGATCATGCCTTGATAGCTTCGATTCTTACCTTAGTGTAGGGCTGTCTGTGACCCTGCTTCTTGTGGGACGAACCCTTCTTAGGCTTGTAAGTGAAAACAGTGATCTTCTTAGCCTTGCCGTTCTTGATGACCTTAGCCTCTACGGAAGCACCGCTTACATAGGGAGCACCTACGTTAAGAGCGCTGTCGTTGTTAACAGCTACTACCTTATCAAAGGTAACGGTATCATCAGCATTTACGTTAAGCTTCTCGATGAAGAGCTCGTCGCCCTCCTTGACCTGATACTGCTTTCCGCCTGTTTCGATAATTGCGTACATTTGTGGCACCTGCCTTTTCCTAAAACTCGCTGCGAAGGCGCATGCGGATAAACGCATGACTTCAAAAGCCTTTTACATGCGGCTTTATTATTATAACACACTTAACTGTGTTTGTCAAGAGTTTTTTCAAATTTTTTCAAAAGTCGGCGAATCTTAAACATATGCCAAGACAAAATCAAAATTCTTCTCCAAAGAATTTTTCCAAAGGGCGCAGTCGGGTGCATATATGCGGAATTCAAAATTATGGGTGGGAATTACCGCATGATGACCGTCAAAGACGAAAATACAGTCAGCCAGATAGTTGAATACGGCACAGATAATTTCTTTAATAATGCTGTCGTCAATGCCGGTCTCAAAGCCCTGTCCCTTTTTGAAACTGATATTGCCTTTTCTGAGTTTTGCAGCGATTTCTTTTGTAATGTAATGGCTCATATTATCTGACCAATGTTCAAAAATATTATCTCCAATGGGATAAACTTTTATTTTTTCGCAGTTAAAAACAGCGGCAATATATACGAACAAATTCATCATTTGTTCAAAATCGGCAGCAAAATCCTCTTTCTTATAATATTCGCCGTTGCCACAGATATATCCGCCGTCCCAGTTGTGCTTATGAGCAATTGTGAACCATACTTCCGTGTTTCCGTCCAGATATTCCATATACTTCTCAATAAGTTCTTTAACTTCCTGCGTTTTTTCCCCGATACATTTCATTCCGATAAATCCATTCCTCCGCCTATAATTCAAGGCAGCAGGACCACTCCCGCCGCCTGTTTTTTATCGATTATTTATAAAGAATATTGATATATTCCTCGATTATCTGCGTGCATTTTTCAAAGCCCAGCTTGTTTGTATCGAGACAAAGGTCGTAGTTGCGCACATCTGCCCAGTCATGTCCCGTGTGGGACTTGTAGTATGCGCTGCGCTCCCGGTTTATCTTATCCACCTGCTTTTCGGATTCCTTGCGGTCCCAGCCGCAGACGTCCA
>JBJFHQ010000316.1:0-1775 GCA_051893755.1 Oscillospiraceae bacterium | reverse complement strand
GGTTTGGGGAGCTTTTCTCTGACAGCCTTCAGCTTGTCCACAAACTCCATGTTGTCCGCACCAATGATGTCCGCCGCTTCGATTATATCGGTGAACAGGGTGTAAAGTATCTGGCTGTCCATAGACGGGCCCTGACAGATAGAGCCCTTCTCGCCCGATTTTGTAACATAGGTATTCTCGGGGGAGACCGACGGAGATGTTACCAGATGTCCGTTTCCGTCGTCAATAAGATATTCGGTGAAAAACTCCGCCGCCTCGCAGAGGGTGTCGTACTTTTCCGCAAGGAAGTCCTTGTCCATGGTGAAGCGATAATGCTCAAAAATGTGCAGGCAGAGCCATGCAAGTCCCATGCACCAGATAGTTGCGGGCATCCACTTGTCCTGCGGAGCGCAGTCACCCCAGATGTCGGTGTTGTGATGACACACAGCGCCTTTGCAGTGATACATCTCCCGTGCAGTCACTCTACCGTGCTCTCTCATGCGTTCGATGTGGCTGAAAAGCGGCTCGCAGCAGTCCCCCAGACCCTGCGCCTCCGCAGCCCAGTAGTTCATTTCGGTGTTGATGTTCACGGTGAATTTGCCGCCCCATGCAGGCCACATATCCTTGTTCCAGATGCCCTGCAGATTCAGCGGCAGCGAGCCCTCACGGGAGCCTGCTATCATCAGATATTTCGAGAAATTATAGTACAGCTCGGCAAGCTTATTGTCCATTCCGCCGTTTCTGATATTTTCGAGGCGCTTGTCGGTAGGGGCGGAGTATTTTCCGCCGCTGTTGTCGCAGAGGGTGATGCTGCATCTGTTGTAAAGCCGTGAGAAATCCTTAGTGCTGCGTGCATAAAGGCTCTTCATCTTACGAGCGGCAGTATGCACGCGGTTTATGGCAGTATCAAGATAATTTCCGCTGCGGAATGCGCTCTCGCAGGCAAGAATGATATACACTTCGGAGCAGCTCTCCGCAGTGAGGACATTATAATCGGCATAAGCCCTGCCGTCCACGGAGTATATCGCCGCAGCGCAGGCATAAGGAATACCGTCGCTTACTGTAAATATCACGGTATTATGGTCATATCCGTCGTTTTTGTCGTAGTTGTCGTCTCTGCCGCCCAGGTCGGCTTTCAGGCTGATACTGCCCGGCTTGTCGGAATAGTATCTTATCACCATAACATCGTCGGGGAAGGAGGCGAACACCTCACGGGAGAAGCGCACACCCTCCGACACGAACTCGACAAATGCCGTGCCCGTTTCAAGGGATAATCCCCGCACATACTCGGAGTATTCCCCCACCGACATATTGATATGCAGGTCACCCAGCGGCTGATAGTGGCGCTGCTGTTCGTTTCTGCCGTAAAATGCCTCCTCGATGAGCTTTTCCGCTTCGGGAGCATGCCCCTCGGCGATAAGCCTTCTCACCTTTTCAAGGTTAGAAAAAGCGTTGGGATTGTCCCGCTTGCGGAAATCTCCCGACCAGAGTGAATCCTCGTTGAGCTGGATAAGCTCCGACGCAGGGGCTCCGAAGACCATTCCGCCCAGCTTTCCGTTTCCCACGGGAAGAGCCTCGTTCCAGTCTGCGGCAGGCTTCTCATACCACAGCAGGTCAGCTCCGCTGTTATTTTTCAAAACTTCTGATATTTTCATCATTTCATCCTTTCAAAAAAACGGCTGCGGGTATATCCGCAGCCGTTTGCAGCATTTTTTCAAGAAATTACATACCGGTAAGACCCGAACGAGCAATACCCTCTGTGAAATTCTTCTGCAGGCATATGTACATGAGATCGG
>JBJFHQ010000315.1:0-8350 GCA_051893755.1 Oscillospiraceae bacterium | reverse complement strand
TTCTTGAAGATGACTTCTCCGTCCGAGCTTGTATAGATTTCAAGAGGGTCGCCCTCTCGAATTCTCATAGTACGGCGGATCTCCTTTGGTATGACCACTCTGCCCAGATCGTCTATCCTTCTGACAATTCCGGTTGCTTTCATATTTATATACCTTCCTTTCAAAATACGTGACCCGACAGATGAAAATGTCGGATAAAATATTGATTCATTTTTCCGAAATAGAAGATAAGATCAGCTCTGAACCCGACTTGGTCAGGCTGTTTTCTTTTCGTGATGTTAGTTTTTGCAGAAGAGGCATTAATATACATAAAAGAAATCTATTTTTTTGTCGGATTTTGCAGGTAATTTTATGAAAAGCTATTGATTTATTTCTGATGTTATGGTAAAATTAAAATGACCGTTATTCATTTTAAAGAAAGGAAGATCATATGGAAGCCTTCTATAAATTTGTGATAATTGCATTCATTTTTGCGTCGGGGTGTCTGATAGGCTGGGGGATAGAAGTGATATTCCGTCGGTTTTCGCCTGCCAACAAGGAGCGGGTCTGGATAAATCCCGGCTTTCTTACGGGACCATATCTGCCGCTGTACGGCTGCGGACTTACGATACTTTATTTATTAGCAAGCGCCGAGCAGTATATACATATTGAAAATCCTGCTGTGAGAAAAACTGTGCTTATAATCGCAATGTCGATAGCAATGACTTTGATAGAGCTTGTGGCAGGAGAGATATTCATTGTTCGTATGAGGATAAAGCTGTGGGATTATTCGGATATGTGGGGAAATTACAAGGGGATAATCTGTCCGCTGTTTTCGTTTTTCTGGGCAGTTCTGGGAGCGGCGTATTATTTCCTTATCCACCCGCATATACTGTCCGCACTGGAGTGGTTTTCCCATAATCTGCTGTTTTCCTTCTGCATCGGTTTTTTCTACGGCATATTCATTATTGACATATGCTATTCCTTTAATGTGGTCGGAAAGATCAAACGGTTTGCGGCTGAAAATGAAACAGTCATCAAGTATGAGGAATTTAAAATGCATATCCGCCGCAGCGCAAAGGAACGCAAGGAAAAGTACAACTTCATGCTTGCCCTTGCCTCACAGACACCATTGTCCGAGCATCTGAGGACTTATTTTGAGAAGCTGTCCGAGGACGAGCGCTTTGCTAAGCTGAATGAAATGGGCGAAAAAGTCAAGGAAAAGATAGAAGAGAAAAAGAACGAAAAGAAATGAGGTTTGAAATGAACAGGGTAATAAAATGGTGCAGGGGACAGCCTGTGCTCATAATAGCTTTTCTTTCGGCGGTTATCACGATGTTTATCGTACCGCCCGACAGCGGATATCTTGCCTACTGCAACACCTCGGTGCTGATACTGCTGTTTTGTCTGATGCTTGCTGTGGCAGGACTGCGCAGCGTGGGCGTGTTTGAAAAAATAACGGATATTCTGCTGAAAAGGTCGGGCAATATAAGACGGCTGGGACTTATTATGATGAACCTCTGCTTTTTCAGCGCCATGCTTGTGACTAACGATGTTGCGCTATTGACCTTTGTTCCTCTGACGCTGCAGCTTTTCGAAGGCAGCAACGACGACAGGAGCCTGATTCGCATTATCGTGCTGGAAACAGCCGCAGCAAATCTGGGAAGCATGCTGACACCTGTGGGAAATCCGCAGAATCTGTATATCTATTCCGAGTATGGGCTGACCGCATCGGAATTTGTCTCGGCAATGCTTCCTGCAGGCATCGTAAGCTATGGTATTTTGACGGGGCTATCTTTCGGAATGTTGGATAAGTCGCCATGCAGAACGTCCGTGGGTCATGAAATATCGGATATCCCAAAAGGACGGGCGATAGGATATTTTGCGGTATTTCTGCTGTGTATCGCATCTGTGCTGCGCCTCATTCCTGATTGGGCATGTCTGGTCATTTCTGCGGCGGCAGTGCTTGTCCTTGACAGAAAGCTTCTCGCAAAGGTGGATTATGCGCTGCTGGGGACCTTTGTCTGCTTTTTCGTATTTGTTGGGAACATCGCACGGATAACGGCTGTGAGGGACTTTTTCTCGGAAATTCTTGCAGGACGGGAACTGTTTATCTCCGCATTGTTGTCACAGGTGATAAGTAATGTTCCCGCAGCGGTCATGCTTTCGGGCTTTACCGAAAATGCGAAAGCTCTGCTTCTGGGCGTGAATATCGGAGGACTGGGCACGCCTATCGCTTCTCTTGCAAGTCTGATTTCCTATCAGTTTTACAACAAATCGGAGGGCGCATGCACGGGGAAATATCTTCGGGTATTTCTTGCAGTAAATTTCGGAATGCTCGCGTTTCTGCTTATATTTGAAATGTTGATGCTGAAAATATTCCCGATATAAAAGTAGCCTGTCGGCAAAATCACCGACAGGCTCAAATTATTTATATTAGCTTATATTATCAGCCCATTACAGCGACAACTTCGTGTACGCCCTCTGTGATACCGCTGATGATGTTTCCGTCAACAGCCTTGCCGTCGATAGTCATGGACTTGATGCCCTTGCATACGTGATCGGGATTCTCGATCCTGATCTTAAACTCTGCGCCTCTGAACTTTCTTGTTACGGAGTAGCCGTCCCACTCGTGAGGAATGGAGGGGTCGATCTTAAGACCGTCGTAATCGGGCATGATTCCGAGGATATACTGGGAAATTGCCACGAAATTCCATGCAGCTGTACCTGTGAGCCAGCTGTTCTTAGCCTCGCCGAAGCGCTTAGCGTCCTTACCTGCGATCATCTGAGCGTAAACATAGGGCTCTGTTCTGTGGAGCTTTTCGTCCTCGATGAAAGCGGGAGCGATTCTTGTGTAGTAATCGTAAGCGGTATCGCCCTTGCCGGCGTAAGCTGCAGCGCAGATTATCCATGCATTGTTATGGCAGAAGATACCTGCATTCTCCTTATATCCGCCGGGATATGTGGATATCTCGCCGTACTCTACCTTGTACTTTGTGAAGGGAGGATTGTTCAGTACGAGACCGTGCTCGGTGCCGAGGTACTTGTCGATAGAAGCAAGTGCCTTTTCGGTGTACTCCTCGCCGCCGATATCGGACATGATGCAGAAGCCCTGAGGTTCGATGAAGATCTTGCCCTCGTCGTTTTCCTTGGAGCCTACGACCTTGCCGTAAGCGTCGTATGCACGTCTGTACCAGTCGCCGTCCCAGCCGAAGTCAACGATTGCCTTCTTCATAGCGTCGATCTCAGCCTGAGCCTTATCCGCCTCGGCAGTATCGCCCTTTCTGCGGCAGAGCTCAACATACTCGGGACCGATGAAGGTAAACATACCTGCGATCATAACAGATTCCGCGGTCTGCTCGTTGAGGGGCTTGCCTGTTTCGGGATCAACTTCCTTAGCAATGTTGCTTGCGGTGTTCTGGAAGCTTTCGCCGGGAACACGTGAGAAGCAGTTGAGGTTAAGGCAGTCGTTCCAGTCAGCACGTCCGATAAGGGGAAGTCCGTGAGGACCCTTGTTGTTTACAACGTGGTAGAAGGAGCGCTTCAGGTGGTCGAGAAGAGGCTGTGCAAGACTGTCGTCGTTTTTGTAGGGAACCATTTCGTCGAGGATCCCGAAATCGCCTGTTTCCTTGATGTAAGCTGCGGTGGAGAGTATCATCCACAGCGGGTCATCGTTGAAGTTGGTGCCTGCGGCATCGTTGCCCTTCTTGGTAAGAGGCTGATACTGATGATAGTTTCCGCCGTCCTCAAGCTGAGTTGCGGCGATATCGAGGATTCTTTCTCTTGCTCTTTCGGGTATCTGATGAACGAATCCGAGGATATCCTGGTTGGAATCTCTGAAGCCCATACCTCTTCCGATACCGCTCTCAAAGTAGGAAGCGGAACGTGAAAGGTTGAATGTGACCATGCACTGATACTGGTTCCAGATATTGACCTGTCTGTTGAGCTTTTCCTCGGGGGAGGAAAGTGTGTAGATAGAGAGAAGCTCGTCCCATGTTTCCTTAAGCTCTGCGAGAGCTGCGTCTGCCTTTTCGGCTGTGTCGAACTTCTTTATCATCTCATAAGCGCGGGACTTGTTCATGGAGCCGTCTGCGTTGAATTTCTCATCATAGGGATTTTCAACATATCCTAAGATATAAACGAGAGTCTTTGACTCGCCTGCCTTAAGAGTGATCTCCTTGTAGTGAGAAGCCACGGGGGACCAGCCGTCTGCTACGGAGTTTGCGGGCTTGCCCTCGAAAACGGTCTGAGGGTTGCCGAAATCGTTGTAGATGCTGCCCATGAAGGACTCACGGTCGGTATCGAAGCCGTCGATGCTGTCATTTACGTGATAGAAAGCGAAGTGGTTTCTTCTTTCCTTGTACTCGGTCTTGTGGTAGATAGTGCTGCCCTCGATCTCGACCTCGCCTGTATTAAAGTTTCTCTGGAAGTTGGTAGAGTCGTCGTTTGCGTCCCACAAGCACCACTCAATGAATGAGAAAAGCTTGATAGTCTTATCAGCGCCGCTCTCGTTGGTGAGGACTACCTTCTGTACCTCGCCTGTGAAGTTCTGGGGAACAAAGAAGGTCACCTCTGCGGAGAGGTCGTTTTTCTTTCCCTTGATAACGGTGTAGCCCATGCCGTGGCGGCATACATACTCGTCAAGCTCGGTCTTTACGGGAGACCAGCCGGGATTCCAGACTGTGCCGTTGTCGTTTATGTAAAAATATCTTCCGCCTGCGTCTGCGGGAACGTTATTGTAGCGATAACGTGTGATCCTTGCAAGACGAGCGTCCTTATAGAAGCTGTAGCCGCCTGCGGTGTTGGAGATCAGGCTGAAGAAGTCCTGTGTGCCAAGGTAGTTTATCCAGGGATAGGGAGTCTGAGGAGAAGTGATAACATACTCCTTTTTTGAGTCATCAAAGAAACCGAATTTCATTGAACTATACCTCTTTCTTGATTTAATGTTTGCCGACTTCTGCGAAAAGGTGAAAACCTTTACAAAAATGCATACGTCTGCGGACATATATATTATACCATAATTAAACGTTTAACTTCAATAGTTTTCGGAGCATTTCAAAACTAAAAAATGCTCCGATTTTTTGTATATTATGCACAAATTGTCTGATATAGGAACTGTTGCGTCACATGCTGCTGAACTTGTGAAGAGCGGAAGCGAGATAGAGAGAACCGCCGATAACGACCAGCCCATGTTCTCCCGCATAGACAGCCGCCTTGTAGTAAGCTTCGCGAATGCTGACCGCCTCGCCGTTGCGGAAGCACTCTGCCAGCTTTGGTGCGAAAACCGAGTTCTTGTAGAAGCCGTCCACGCAGTAGGCCTTGTCGATGTAAGGGGAGATGTATCTCAGTGCGCTCTGCCAGTCCTTGCTTTCCAGCATGCCGCATACCATTACCTTTGGAGTGCATCTGATATCCCGTACAAATTCGGACAGTACCCTCATTCCGTCGGGATTGTGAGCGCCGTCCATGATTATCATGGGGGAGCTTTCCTGAATTATCTGGCATCTGGAGGGCACGGCGGCGTTGTATATTCCCTCGGCAATATCCGAGGAGGACAGGTCGTATCCGTAGGAGCGTGCCAGCTTAGCGGCTTCGTAAGCGGTGACCGCGTTAAATATCTGATGCTTTCCGACCATTGAGGTGCGAAGCCGCCTTCCCTTGTAGGTAAATTCGTTCCCGCGGCAGTCGGAGGAAATGACCTTTATTTTTGAGATGTCGGGAATGATGACCTCCGAGTTCAGCAGGTCAGCCCTGTCGATGATAACGTCCTCTGCTTCGGGAGGATTCCCGCACATAAGCACACAGGGCGATCCCTTTTTGATTATACCTGCTTTGTGACGGGCGATATCTTCGATAGTGTTTCCCAGCACAGCGGTGTGGTCGTAGGATATGGAGGTTATGACCGAGCAGACGGGTGGCTGAATAATGTTGGTGCAGTCAAGCAGTCCGCCCACGCCCGTTTCGAGAATGACGATGTCGCATTTTTTCGCCGCAAAATAAACAAAGCCGATGGCACAGGTTATCTCAAACTGTGAATAGCCCAGCTCCAGAGAAGCTCTTACCGCAGGAATGACCTTATCTGCCGCCGCAGACAGGTCGCTGTCGGATATCTCATTGCCGTCGATGCATATTCTGTCGTTGTAGCGGTAGATAAAGGGGGAGGTAAATTCTCCCGTTTTGTAGCCTGCTGCCTGAAATATCTCGGACAGCATCCGCACAGTGGAGCCCTTTCCGTTGGTGCCTGCCACGTGGATAAATTCAAGGCTGTTCTGGGGGTCGCCGAGGCTTCTCATGAGCCGCTTGAACCGCGACAGGTCGGATACGGGAGTACCCGACTTGCTGTAGCCGCTGATAAAATTCATTACTTCGCTGATTTCCATGCTTTACTGCACCTCTGTGTGTTCTTGTGTGAATTTCTGTAAAAGCTGACGGGCTTTGTTGAACTGATGGGGGAAATCCGAAAGTGATCCTGCCCATTTCTGAGCAAGAGCCTGTGCCTTGCTTTTTTTCCCGAGCCGGTACAGAATACCTGCTTTAGAGATCATCAGTGAAGCATAGTCAGTTTTTACGCCATATGATCCTATCTGTTCGGGAGCTTCGGGATTTCCGTAATAAAGAGTTATCATCTCCAGAGCATCAAGTGCCTTCTGCAAGTCGTTGTGAGACGATGCATAATTTGCTTCACAGCACAGAGCAGAACAAAGTACAACAGGATCGTCCCTGTTTATCCTATCACTTTCAAAAAGCTCAGAAAAGCGTCTGTAATTGTCCTCGATGTCTCTCGGAGGCTGAACGGACAGATCATACTGCATAAGAGCATTCAGATAGCTGAGCTGATAATAGCTGTCCTTGTGAAAAAGCTTTTCATCGCAGATATTGTACTTAGCTGCTTTGTCATATTCTCCCCGGAAAATGTGTCCGTCCACCAGAAGACTGCGGATGTGCCCCTGATTTAATGTATCCGTTTCAATAGTAAGCAGTTCTTCTGCCCGTGACATAAACCCGTCGGAAAAGGATTCCTGTGATAAAGTGTCCGTAAGATCAAGAATATATCTTGAAGGGGGATGATGATTTTCTTTAGTACAGAAAGATTTTGTAATTCTTCGGTTTATCACGTAAAGTACCAAGTCAGATGCCAACAACAGCAGAGCAATGTATATCAATGCTCTGAAGGAAATATCCGAGTTTATAAGAACCATACCGATAAACAGCAGAAAAACATATATGCCTCCCATTAAAAACAACGTATAGAATATTAATTTTGAGCGTTTATTAAATTTTCTGATACGCTTCTTTTTCTGTTCCGGAGCGGATATAAACTGTTCTCTTGTTATGTTCATTGTGATACCTTCTTATGCGTTTTCCGACTGTGAGACAGTCTGCAAAAGCCGCTGCGCCTTGCCATACTGATAGGGGAAGGGTTTGAGCTGTTCCGCCCACTCAAGAAGGAGAGCCGTAGCCTCTTCTGACCTGCCCAGATGATACAGAGCTTCTGCCCTTATCATCATCAGTGACGCATATTCTATCTTTACGCCCGCTTCAGACGCTTTAAGAAGATCGTCGTAAGTGAGCATGCCAATATCTGTATAGTCGTATACCTTCTGCCATTCACCGTGAAAGGCAGCGTGCTCGATCTCGGTACACAGAGCAAGAGACAGGCTTAAAGCGTCCTCCCTGTCGATAAGTCCGCTGTCATAGAGTGCCCAAAACCGTCTGTAATCTTCCTCTGCGAATTCCGCTCTGCCGGGAAGAGCATAATTGCAGCAGACGTTGTAATGCAGAAATATAAGCTCGTAATATCTGTCCTTGCGAAAAAGCTTTTCGTCATAGACGTTGTTGCGTAAGGCAATGTCAAATTCTCCGCGGAAGTTATTTCCGATGATAAGCAGCTTTCGTAGATATCCTCTGCACAGCAGATTTTTTTCCCTGCTCAGGATGCTGTGAGCCCATGACATAAAATCGTTAGAAAAATATTCCTTCATCATTTTTTTCGTCAGATTGTCAATATCCTTTGAAAGAGGATAATGGCGTTCCCTACATAGGAAATGGTTGTAGAACAGTGTAAACAGAACGTATAGCAGTATTTCGACGGATAATAGTATAAAATTGATTTTCATATATGACTTGTCCGGCGAATTCAGTCCCGTAAAAATATCCGCCCCAAAAATCACAAAGATCGCCGCAAGAATTGCAAATAAAACGATTAGGTATATTATTGATATGATGGTATAGCTTTTCATTCGTTTTCTTTTGCGGTCCGTGGCTGCCTGATACTGTTCTTTTGTTATGTTCATTATAATACCCACCAGAAAAATTATTTAGAACCTGTCCACATAGGATATGCGTGCGGATTTTCGAGCATAATTTTGTT
>JBJFHQ010000314.1:0-1783 GCA_051893755.1 Oscillospiraceae bacterium | reverse complement strand
ATATAATGCATTCAGCGGGATGCGGAAAATGCACCGCAAGCATGATGATCATACTTTTCGTTTCCGCCGCAACTCCCCGTCGGCGGAACACTATACGCACATTTTCCTACTCTGTAATGCCATTCACATTATTGATAATTTTTTCCGTCAGAATGAAATCTCATTCGCTATATTGTAAAGCCTGTCGTCAAATTCCTTTGTCATTGCAAGAGCCTCGCTGATGTCAACATCGTACACGTTTTCGTGCTTCATGCCGACGATACGGTTAGATACGCCCTTATCCAGAAGCTCAACGGCATAATAGCCCATTTCGCTGGCGATGACCCTGTCACGGAGAGTAGGCGCTCCGCCTCTCTGGACATGGCCGAGAACGGTATCTCTTGTTTCGATGCCTGTCAGCTCGGTGAGCCTTTCGGCGAACTCACGGGAATCTCCGCAGCCCTCTGCAAAAACTATGATAAAATGCTGTTTTCTGCTTGCCTGAACCCTCTTCATTTTCTCGGCGATAGCATTTATATCATATTTTCTCTCGGGAACGCAGATACTTACCGCTCCCACTGCAAGACCGACGTTGAGCGCTATCCAGCCCGCGTTTCTTCCCATGACCTCCACAACGGAGCATTTGCTGTGAGATTCGGCGGTATCGCGGAGCTTGTCGATCATATCCACGGCGGTATTCATAGCCGTATCGTAGCCGATAGTGTAGTCTGTGCAGGCGATGTCGTTGTCGATAGTGCCGGGGATACCTATGCAGGGAACTCCCTTTGCGCTCAAAGCGGCAGCACCTCTGAACGAGCCGTCTCCGCCCACGACCACAAGTCCCTCCATACCGAGAGCCTTACATTTTTCAACAGCCTTCAGCTGGACCTCGTCCTTAACGAACTCCTCGCATCTGCCTGTATAAAGCACAGTGCCTCCACGCTGGATTATTCCCGAAACATCACGGGCGGAAAGCTCGGAAAAGTCGTCATTCAAGAGACCTTTATATCCCCGTCTTATGCCGAGAACCTTGTAGCCCTTTGCGATAGCAGCTCTTGTAACAGCTCTTACCGCAGCGTTCATTCCGGGAGCATCTCCCCCGCTGGTCAGCACACCGATTGCCTTCTGCATGAAAAACATCCTTTCGCAGGCAGGGCAAGCGAGACAGCATACCCTTACCTAATAAATTTTACTCTGAAATTTATAATTTGTCAAGCAGCATTTAGGACAAATTATTAATTTTAAATTAACTCATCGTAAACATTCCCGTTGATATTATATGTATACGATTACTCAAAAAATGAGAAGAAATAAAAAATCTCTTATCATAAATATTATACATTGTAATCCTTTTCATGTCAAGAGAAAATATAACAAAAAAGCTGCCGTCCCCGAAAATTTTCCGAGGACGGCGGGCAGCGCATCACCTGTGAGCTAATGCCCTTCAGATGATGCATCGGTAATTATCCGTTACGTTCGTTTATGCAGGGATCAGTTGCATCCGCAGCCGCAGTTGTTGTTGCTGCATCCGCAGCCCCAGCTGTTGCCATTGCCGCAGCAGCAGAAGAGGACGATAAGAATGATGATGATCCAGCAGCAGTTATTTCCGCCAAAACCACAGTTACCCATAAAAGATATCTCCTTTTAAAATGTAGATTTATGAACCTTTCTGCGGAAGCTTTTGTTTTCCGCTGTTCATAGTTTATATTATGACGGAAAGCGGAATGTGTTACCGAAAATATAATCAAAATATTGCTTCGCCAATTAACTAATGAAGTTTTATGCGCAGGACCGCTGTCGAAAG
>JBJFHQ010000313.1:0-8376 GCA_051893755.1 Oscillospiraceae bacterium | reverse complement strand
AAATTCCGCAGACAGGCATACATCGCAGGCGGAGCTATCCTTATCCTTATCGGCGTGAAAATTCTTGCCGAACATTTGAAATAATACTTGATTATGTCACAAATTAATGCTATAATATAATTATGACATTATTTTTGAATGAATTTCCAAAAACAGGTATAAAAGGAGTATAGCCGTTTTATCGGCATAAATTACTGTATGAAAAAATGGATTATCGGCAAGCCCGATGAAAAAATCGCCCGCGAGATCGCGGCAGCGGGAAATATTTCCACGCTTACTGCAGAAGCTCTCGTGTCGCGCGGTATATATATGCAGGAACAGGCAAAGTCCTTCTTCGGAAAGGACTCCGATACGGACGAGCTGGGACTGTACAGTCCCTACGACCTTCCCGATATGCAGACCGCCGCAGACGAGATAACTGCCGCAGTTGACCGCGGCGATAAAATATGCATCTATGGCGACTACGACTGCGACGGCATTCTTTCCGCCGCCGCTCTTTACAATTACCTCTCCGAAACGGGCGCGGACGTAAGCTATTTCATCAACAAACGCTCCGACGGCTACGGCATGAATATCGACAACGTGCGCATGCTGGCTGAACAGGGCGTTCAGATGATAATTACCGTAGATAACGGCATCTCGGCAGTCGCCGAAGCGGACCTATGCGCCGAGCTGGGCGTGAGACTGGTCATCACCGACCACCACACTCCGCCGCCTGTGCTTCCGAAGGCAGCTGCTGTGGTGGACCCTCACATAGAGTCTCCCGACAACCACGCTCATTTCCGACAGCTCTGCGGCTGCGGAGTGGTCCTCAAGCTCATCACCGCCATGGAGTACGGGGAAAGCGGCATTCCTGTTGAAATGATGTCGGATTTTGCCGCCATTGCTACCATAGGCGATGTTATGCCGCTGACAGGCGAAAACCGAACCATTGTCCGCCACGGGCTTCATTACATCGAAAATACGGAAAATCTCGGACTGAAGGCTCTGCTGGAGGCGGTGACCTCCTCCGAGAGCGGCAGAAAAAATGATCTGAAGATAAACGCAAGGACCATCGCATTTACTATATGTCCCAGAATAAACGCCGCAGGCCGCATGGGCAGCGCTATGGACGCAGCTGAGCTCTTCACCACCGACGACCCCGAAAGAGCCAAAGCGCTTGCTCATCAGCTGTGCGAGCTGAATAATCTGCGAAAAAATACCGAAAATGATATTATGAAGGGCGCTGAGGAATATTTCACACGAAATCCCGCGGATTTTGACAGGACCGTTATCGTTTCGGCGGGAAAGGACCTTCATACTGGAGTTATCGGAATCGCGGCAGCAAAGCTCTGCGAGCATACGGGAAAGCCCGTATTCATGATATCGGTAAACGACGAAGGCATGGGAGTAGGCTCCGCAAGAGCTCCCGAGGGCTTCTCCGTTTACGACGCGCTTTTTGAATGCTCCGGTCTGCTGACCAAATTCGGCGGACACAAGGGTGCAGGCGGCTTTTCTATCCCCGAGGAAAATATCCCCGAATTTCGTGAAAGGCTGTGCAGATTTGCGGGTAATGCTTACTTCGAGCCGCAGCTTTCCGCAGTCAAGGCGATAACACCCGCCGAGCTTACCGTTGACAATATAGAACGCCTCAACAGCGAGCTTGAACCCTACGGAGAAAAAAATCCCGAGCCTGTGTTTCTTTTATCGGGCTGTCGGGTATTGTCCGCAAAGCCGCTGTCCGAAGGCAAGTACACCCGTGTTACAGTGGATTTCGGCGGCACAGGAATTGCTTTCCCGCTGTTTAAAACGTCTTTCAGCGATTTTCCCTATGCCGAGGGCGATATCATCAACATAATGGCAGTGCCCAAAATAAACGAATTCAAGGGAAACAAGTCCGTCACCTTAGACGTCTGCGATATGCGGATAAACGGCGTGAATCAGCAGAAGCTCTTAAACGGCGAAAAAATTTACCGCATGATGAAAAACGGCGTACTTCCCGAGGACAAGCGGGTTATCGCCGCAATGGTCCCCACCCGTGATAATTTCGCCCTTGTTTACCGCGCTGTCCCCGAGGACAGGGACGTTTCCGAGGAATACATATTCAACAGATTATGCACACAGCTCAATCTCTGCGTGCTTCACGTTATACTGGACGCTTTTGAACAGGCAGGGCTTATCAGCCGAAACCGCACCGCAGGTTATGTCCGGCGGATAAAGACCGAAAAAGGAAAAAAAGCTGATTTCAATTCAACGGATATCATAAAATTTATCACCGCGAACCTGTGACAAAATAAGCGGTGACGTGGAATGGAGAGAATAATATGCCGAACAAACCCGAGACCGCATACACCATAGACGCACTTATCCAGAAAATACTTGACGATGAAAAGCAGTATGACCTCAGCAAGATCATCTCCGCTTACGAGTTCGCCGCAAAGGCTCATGCCAATCAGGTGCGCTCGTCGGGCGAGCCTTATATAACTCACCCTGTTTCCGTGTCCTATATCCTGCTGGAGCTGGGCATGGACACCGATACCATATGCGCGGCAATGCTCCACGATGTGGTGGAGGACACCGATGCCACCTTAGAGGACATAAGAAAGCTCTTCGGACAGGACGTTGCCATGCTGGTGGACGGCGTCACAAAGCTGGGCAAGATACCCCTTTTCACCAAGGAGGAACAGCAGGCGGAAAATGTCCGCAAGATACTCCTTGCCATGTCACAGGATATCCGAGTTATCATAATCAAGCTCTGCGACCGTCTCCACAACATGCGCACCCTGCAGTTCCGCCCTGCTTACAAGCAGCGCAACACTGCTCTTGAAACCATGAACATCTATGCGCCTATCGCTCATCGTCTTGGTATCAAGACCATTCAGGACGAGATAGAGGACCTTGCCTTCCGCTACCTTGACCCCTATGCCTACGCCGAGATCGAACAGCAGATGAAGATACGCAGCGACGAGCGCGAGTCCTTTATTGAATCGATCAAGGCGCAGATTCTCCAGCGCTTTAAGGAAAATGAGTTTTCCTGCGTGCCCGTGCTTATGGGACGAGTCAAGTCGGTCTACGGCATATACCGCAAGGCATTCGTTCAGGGCAAGGGCATCGATGAGATATACGATATTTATGCAGTGCGCATCATCGTGCAGACAGTGAACGAGTGCTACAATGCGCTGGGAATAATCCACGATATGTTCCGTCCAATACCCAACCGCTTCAAGGACTACATCGCAACGCCAAAGGCGAACATGTATCAGTCACTGCATACCACCGTCATCGGAAGGGAGGGCGTTCCCTTTGAAGTGCAGATACGCACAGAGGACATGCACTACACCGCTGAATATGGTATCGCCGCCCACTGGAAATACAAGGAGGGCATCAAGGGCAAGGACAAGCTGGAAAACCGTCTTGCATGGATACGCCAGATAATCGAGGCTCAGCAGGACACCGACGATGTGGAGGAAATAGTCCGCACCATCAAGAGCGACCTTGCTCCCGAGGACTGCTTTGCATTCACTCCCAAGGGCGATATGATAACTCTGCCCACAGGCGCAACGGTGGTGGACTTTGCCTATGCGATACACACCGAGGTCGGCAACAAGATGAAGGGCGCTAAGGTGGACGGCAAGCTGGTCTCCTTAGACCATGTGCTGAACACGGGCGAGATAGTGGAGATAATCACCTCATCCGACCCGAGTCACGGACCAAATCGCCAGTGGCTCAACATCTGCAAGACCAACGAAGCCAAGTCGAAGATACGCTCCTGGTTCAAAAAGGAGCGCCGCGAAGAAAATATCATCAACGGCAAAGCGGAGATCGAACGGGAATTTGCCAGAAACGGCATCAATGTTCCTCCCGAGGAGCTCCAGACCTTCCTCGCCGACGATATGAAGCGCCATAACTGCTCCACGCTTGACGATTTTTACGCCGCAGTGGGCTACGGCGGAGTTATCCTTTCAAGAATAATCCCCCGTCTTAAGGACAATTACAATAAGCTTTACACCGCAAAGGCTCCCGCAGCTGTTACTGCACCCGTACAGTCCCACAAGGGCACTGGCATAATCGTGGACGGTCAGAGCGACCTTATGGTCAAGTATTCACAGTGCTGTCACCCTGTTCCCGGCGACGATATCATCGGCTTTATCACCAGAGGACACGGCATATCCGTTCACAGAAGAGACTGCGAGAACTATCTCAGCGCTCTTCAGAAAGGAAACGAGCTTGACCGCTGGATAGAGGTCCGCTGGAGCAGCGACAACGAAAAGAACAGCTCGCCTTCCTTCAAGGTCACTCTTGATATCGTGGCTTACAGCAATCAGATGATCGTACCAAACATATCCACCGTTTTTGCAGAGCAGCATATCCCCATGACCAGCCTTAACATCAAGAGCCTGAAAAACGGCAACACCAGCGTTATCGTGGACTGCTCCATTGCGGGAATGGCACAGCTCACAAATCTCATATCCAAGCTGAAAAAGGTGCCCGACGTTATCAATGTAGAAAGAACGGGAAAATAATATGAAGATAATTAGCTTTCCTCCTTACGGGCTTTTCGGAGAAATATGCTATCTTATAGCAGAGGGCAGCTCTGCCGCTCTGATAGACGCTCCGGGAAACAATGACGATATCATGGCGGCTTTAAATGCAAATAATTTAAAGCTTGAAAAAATTCTGCTCACCCACGGTCATGTGGACCATATCGAGGGACTGGCAGATATTGCGGATAAAACAGGCGCCGCAGTTTATATCCACCCTGCGGACAAGCCCAAGCTATACGACGGCGTGACAAATCTTTCGGAGTATTTCGGCCTGCCTCCCGTGAAGAAATACAGCGGCGTGACTGTCGATGTACATGACGGGGACATCATTGACCTGAACGGGCTTTCTGTAAGGGTCATGGAGACTCCGGGACACACCTCGGGGTCGGTGATGTATATTGCCGAGGATGCTGTGTTTTCGGGAGATACCCTCTTCAAGGGCAGCATCGGACGGACTGACATGCCCGACGGAAATAATGCGCTGATGATGAAGTCGCTGGACAAGATCGCTTCGGCAAATTGGGAGCCCCGCAACTGCACCGTCTACTCGGGACATACCGCTCCCACAAAGCTTTCCGAGGAAATAAATCACACTATCCCTTATCTGAAAGGACTATACAGCTATGACGATCTGCTTTGAGGGCTGCGATCACAAATACGAGATCGAAGCCGTAATGAAGCTTTTTCTCCCTGTGGAGCATTTTAAATTCATGTTCGATGAAGAGCTCCCCGAAGATTTTTCCGACGATCACACGATAATTTCCGACAAAAACGGCATACTATCGGTAAAGACCGTCATAAACGGAGATACCCGCGTCAGGGAAAATTCCGATAATGTTCCCCTGTCCGAACGGGAGCAGACTCTGTGCAGAATGTTATATCTGAATCTGACAGAGCTTACGGGGATAACTCCGAAGTGGGGCTGTCTTACGGGGATAAAGCCTGTGAAAAAGGTGAACGCTCTGCTGGAGCGGGGGCTTTCTCCAGAGGAAGCCTTCCATGAGCTGAACCGAAAATACTACATCTCCGAGGAAAAATTCCGGCTTGCGCACATGGTCTCACAGACTCAGAAGGAGCTGCTTTCCGAAAACAAGCCGAACTCCTACTCGCTGTATGTGGCTATACCGTTCTGTCCCACAAGATGCGCTTACTGCTCATTTGTGTCCCATTCCATAAAATCGCCCGGTGCTGCGAAGCTTATCCCAGAGTACACGGACAAGCTCTGCCGTGAGCTGGAGCTTACCGCAAAGGCAGCAGCAGACCTGGGCTTTTCCCTTGATACAATTTATATCGGCGGAGGCACTCCCACAGCCATTCCTGCGGAAAATCTTGAAAAAATAATGAAAAAGATAGCAGAATGCTTTGACATTTCCGCCGCAAGAGAATATACTGTAGAAGCGGGTCGTGCCGATACTATCACCGAGGAAAAGCTGCGTGTCATCAAAAGCATGGGTGCAACGAGAATTTCCGTAAATCCTCAGACAATGGTAGACTCAGTTCTTAAAGCAGTGGGCAGGCAGCACACCGCCGCTCAGGTGGAGGAATGCTTCGATTTAGCCCGCAGACTGGGCTTCGACAATATCAACATGGACACTATCGCAGGACTTCCCACCGATACCGCCGAGGGCTTCGCCTATACCATAGATAAGCTTATCTCGCTGGATCCCGAGGCTATAACTGTCCATACGCTTACAGTCAAGAGAAGCGCAGACCTGTTCGCCCGCTCCGACGAGGTCAAGAAAAACATCTCCCCCGAAGAGACCGACAGAATGGTCTCCTATGCGCAGAAAAGGCTGACCGAAAGCGGATATTCCCCGTACTATCTGTACCGCCAGAAAAATACCGTGGGCAATCTGGAAAACGTGGGCTATTCAAAGAAGGGCTTTGAGAGCCTCTACAACATCTACATCATGGACGAAACGCAGAACATCTTAGCCGCAGGAGCGTCGGGCTCCTCAAAGCTTATCTGTCCCGAAACGGGCGAGATACGGCGTATCGTCAACTACAAGTATCCCTATGAATACATCTCCCGCTTCGATATGATGATCGACAAAAAGCTTTCGGGGCTGTATTCAGATAAATAGCGCCCATTCTGGGAACACCCTTTACATAGACCATTAACGTTTTGGAGGAATTGATATGAGCTACAGTTTTGATGATTTCATTTACGACACCAAGAAGTGCATCGACAAGGTAGGCGAAAAGACGGGCGAAGCTATCGAATATTCAAAGACTCAGCTTGAAAAGGCGCAGCTTAAGGGAAAGCTCCGTGATAAATTCTGCGACCTCGGAAAGCTCTGCTACGAAATGCACGAGACCGACAGAGACTACACAGGCAGCATGAAAAAGCTCCTTGACGAGATAAAATCTATCGAGAACGATATCAAGGAAGCGGACGATACCCTGAAAACTCCCAAGGTATGCACTCTCTGCGGCGCTAAGAACAGCGGCGACAGTGAATATTGCTGCAAGTGCGGGGAAAAGCTGACAAGATAAAAAACAGGGGGACGTTTAATTGAAAGCAAAGAAAATCAGCTACAACTCGCCTGTTATACTGACCTTTACCTTTATTTCCCTTGCCGCTCTGATCGTCAATTACATCACGGGCGGCGTCTCGAATATGATGTTTTTCTGCGTGTACCGCGACTCGCTGTTAAATCCCTTGTTTTATCTGCGGCTGTTCACACATGTTATCGGGCATGCGGATATAAGTCATTTCATCGGGAATTTCACCCTTATCCTGATAATCGGCCCCATACTTGAAGAAAAATACGGCAGCAAGACTCTGCTGATACTTATGGCACTGACAGCGTTTATCACGGGGCTTATCAACGTGATATTCTTCACCACGGGACTGCTGGGCGCCAGCGGGATAGTGTTCATGCTGATAATCCTTGCTTCCTTTACAAATAAGGAGAGCGGGAAGATACCGCTGACATTTATCCTCGTGGCGGTGATATACGTGGGAGGAGAGATAATTGACGCTCTTCTCGTATCGGATAATATTTCTCAGATGGCGCACATCATCGGCGGAATATGCGGCGCAGCGGCAGGTCACTTCTTGGGCGGAACTAAAGCAAAATAAAATAACAAACAAAACGGTATTGTCCGATAGATCTCGGGCAATACCGTTTTTTATTTTGATGATTCGGTCATTTTTGCTATCTCGTCCGCCTCAAAGGGAGTGACGTACAGCGTGCGATTTCCCGTGAAGATGACCTTTCCCGGCTTTGAGCCCGCAGGCTTTTTTACAAGCCTTACGGGAACATAATCCACAGGCACCTGCGACGAGCTTTTCGCCTTGCTGTGATATGCTGCAAGACGGGCTGCGAAGCGGATAGTTTCCTCGGGCGGATTTGTCCCGTGAGTGAAGATTATCACATGAGAACCGGGGATATCCTTTGTGTGAAGCCATATATCGGTTTTTTCAGCGGTTTTCAGAGTGAGCTTGTCGTTCTGGATATTGTTTCTGCCAACAGCTATGCTGTAGCCGTCGGGCGACCTGAACATTATCGGCGGATGTGCTTTTGGCGGCTTGGATTTTTTCCCCGAACGGCGCAGATAGCCCTGTTCTGCCAGTTCTTCCCGCAGCTCGGATATCTCGTCCTCTCCGTCGGCACGGCTGAGGGCATCGGAAACGCTTTCGATGTACTTTAATTCTTCCTCGCCCTTGGCTATCTGCTCGGTGAGTATCTTTTCCGCGGTGTCTGCTCTGCGGTAATCGGCGTAGTATTTCTGCATATTCTGGGAGGGAGTGAGCCTGCGGTCAAGCTCTATCCTTATTGTGGGAAGCGCCTCGTCATAGAAATTTTCTGCTTCAATGGTAATCAACGCATTTCCGGCTGCAACCTCC
>JBJFHQ010000312.1:0-8427 GCA_051893755.1 Oscillospiraceae bacterium | reverse complement strand
CGAGAAACAAAAAGAAATGCAAGAGATATAAGAATGGACGGTGAATAAAATTGGCTAATCATCAAGGAATATACGATACAATAAAACCGTGTAAATGTGGATTAAAACCCACTATTATGAGGGATATACATGGATTATACACACTAGTATGTAAGAACTGCAATATTCGTAGTAGAAAAGGATATTCAAGAAACGATGCAGTCTGGCATTGGAATAGAGAAGATTTTATCAAACTAAAGTCTTACGGTGAAAAGTCAATTGACAAAGCAGAGAAAAAGCGAACGAAAAACTGTATAAATAGCTGAAAAAGAGACAAAAAAAGTATCTCCCAATAAAGCCTGCCATCAAAAATTTTTTTGACAGGCTGAGAAATACCGGATCAAACCTCCGGTGGGATATACAGGCGGTTGGTTTTTAGCAGTGTATAAACCAACCTGACCAGCTTTCTGGCAGTGAGTACGAGTGCACGTTTGTGCTGATGCTTTGTTACCTCTTTGAATTTTAGGTCATAGTATCGCTTAAACTCCGGGTCGCATTTTCTCAGAGAATCGGCGGCTTCACACAAATAATATCGTAAATGTCGATTTCCCGAATGGATCAGTTTCGTATCTTCGGCTTCAAAGTCGCTTGACTGATGCTGAGACCAAGTAAGTCCTGCAAATTTTGCAATGCTTGCCTGATTGGAAAATCTGTTAACATCACCGATCTCCGCAATTATGCCGGCGGCATAAACATTGCCTATTCCTTTTATGGAAGTAAGTGTCTGTGTGATAGTTCCTAACTGTTTCTCAATTGCTTTGTCGTAGTCCTTGAGCTGCTTTTGAAGCAGTTTAATAGTGGACATAGATATGGCAAGAGCCTGATTTACAGAATCGGCTATCACCTGAGGAGGTCGATAAGAATTCTTAGCAGCCTTCTGAACAGCTATGGCTATCTTTTCAGGATCTTTAAAATGATCCCTGCCTTTGGTTTTGATAAATTCTGTTAGCTCCTCGGTGTTCATATAAGCAAGCTCATCAAGAGAAGAAAATTCCTCGATTATCGCAAGCGATGTCGTCCCGAAAGTATTGGAAAATATCTTTTCCTTGGCAAGCTCCGAAAAGTTAATGTAGAGCAGATTCATAAAATGCTGTTTTTCTCTTGTTAGTGCCTGAACTGTTTGATGACGTGCTCTTGTAAGCATTTTCAGTGCCGCATAGCGGTAATCGTCCATGTAAACCTCCTTGCTGATCCTTCCGAAACGTAGGTGATCGGCTATTACGAAAGAGTCTATGTAGTCATTTTTAGGCAAGTCGGGATAAGCATCCTTAAACTTTTTTATCTGTTTTGGATTGAGCATATGCACCTTCCTGTCAAACTTTCCGAGAGTGCCGCTTTCACGGAGAAAATACATGAGATTATCGCCGTAAACGGAAGTAGCCTCCATTCCGATAACAACGCTCGGAATATTCTGCGCCAGAAGTACAGAGGAAACTCTGTCAACAATAAATTGAGCGCCTTCACGATTGTTAGCTGCCGAAAATGAACTGTGCTTGCTTCCGTCAGGGTTCATAAGATAGACGACATTGTTTTTGCTGCTAATATCAATGCCAACGTAAAGTGAATCCAATTAAATCACCTCCCGACGTGAAATGGAATCAACAGGCTTTCAAATACCCATGAAACGGTGGCATCAGCAACCTCGCTTATCAGAATACACTTCGGAAGCTTCAATGCGAAAAGTCCGTACTGCCTATGAAAACCGGACGAAGCCAGATCCGAATAAACAGCTTACGCGTCAGCAGATAACTCACCGCTATGGGGGACAGACTTTTTGAGAAGAGACCTTATCGGCTCAACAAGGAGAGTAAGAGCTTGTCCCTGCTGATCTTACAGCTATTATATCATGGGTATGTGAAAGCCTGTTGATAAAACCCTTGTCAGGCGAAAATTTTTCGCCGTAAAATGAGGAAGCTACGTTCGCTACGCTCTCTCCGCTTCCTCATTTTACTGATTTGATGGAGAGATGTAGTGTCTTATTAGGGTATTCTCTATTTGCCCTAAAATATATTATACGAGGAGAGTATAATTTAGATAGGTACGAAAATTCCTCACGGATGAGAGAGCGTGAGCGTGCACTTAACAACTGGCTTATGGAAATGGGCTGGTGATAAACTTCCTTCAGAAACAGCGGTGATAGAATGATCGATATTTTAATTGTTGAGGATAACAAGGAGCTGTCGGATATACTGTGTGATTTTCTCCGCAAAGAAAATTACACGGTTTCCGCAGCGGAAAGCGGTGAAAAAGCCTTGTCGCTGTATGAAAAATACGGCGCAAGGCTTATTGTGCTGGATATAATGCTCCCCGGAATGGACGGCTTTGCGGTGTGCAGAAAAATACGCGAGGAAAGCAACACGCCTATTCTTATCGTCAGCGCAAAGACTGAAAAGGAGGATAAGCTAAGCGGACTTATCCTCGGCGCCGACGATTACATTGAAAAGCCCTATGATATCGACATCTTGCTTGCAAAGATAGGCGGCATATTCAAGCGGAGATACTCCCTTGACGAGCTGACCGACGGAGATATCCGCATCAACAAGCTTACCCGCACGGCATACAAAAATGATATTCCTATTGAAATGACCGCAAAGGAATTTGACCTGCTACTGCTGCTTATGGAAAATAAGGGCAAGGCTCTGAGCAAGGAATATATTTTTGGCAGGATATGGGGCAGCGACAGCTTTTCCGAACCCCAGACCCTGACTGTACATATAAAATGGCTTCGTCAGAAGATAGAGGACGACCCTAAAAAACCGAAAAAGATCCTGACAGTATGGGGCACGGGGTACAAATATGAAGGCGTTTAACAGAATTTCTGCGGCAGTTATTGCAGTGATAATCGCCGTTTTCGCTGCAGCAAATGTGATACTTCTCACAGATGATAATGACAGCGGCAGACCATATAGAGTTGAAATAAGCCGTCTTGCTCTTGCGATAGAACAAAACGGCTTTGACAGCGTGGATATATCCGACTGTCAATATGTGACTCATATTGAAAAATACAGCGATGATTTTTACGATACAGACAGAGACTATATTATCCGCGAAATAGACGGCGAGCTTTACCGCTTCGACTACACAGCGGATATGAGATCGGACAAAAAAGGCGTGATACTCACGGTAAATGTCATTCTCGGGATAATGTCGGCGGAAATTATCGGAGTGCTTATCTATATTCGCATCAGGATACTGTCACCCTTTGAGAAGCTGACCGACGTTCCCTATGAATTATCAAAGGGCAATCTGACTTCTCCCGTCAAGGAGACAAAAAACCGCTTTTTCGGAAAATTCATCTGGGGCGTTGACCTGCTCAGGGAAAATATGGAGCAGCAGAAGCAGCGCGAGCTTGCTTTGCAGAGGGACAAGAAAATGCTGATGTTATCCCTTTCTCACGACATAAAAACTCCCCTGTCGGCGATCAAGCTGTACTCGAAGGCGCTTTCGAAGGGACTGTATGACAGCAGGGAAAAGCAGACAGAGATCGCCGAAAATATCAATGCAAAAGCCGACGAGATAGAAAGCTTTGTTTCGCAGATGATCGCCGCTTCACGGGAGGATTTTCTCAGACTCGAGGTGAATATGGGAGAATTTTATCTTTCGGAGCTTGTAAGTAAGATAAGGCAGTATTACACGGAAAAGCTGTCACTGATAAAAACAGACTTTTCCGTCGGAAAATATTCCGATTGTCTGCTTAAGGGCGACCTTGACCGAAGCGTGGAGGTGCTGCAGAACGTACTGGAAAATGCCGTAAAATACGGCGACGGAAAAAGCATTGCACTAAGCTTCTCCGAGGAGGAGGGATGTATCCTCATTTCTGTAAGCAACAGCGGCTGCACTCTTTCGGACAGCAGCCTTCCCCATATTTTTGACAGCTTCTGGAGGGGCGAAAATGCAGCAAATGAAAAGGGCAGCGGTCTGGGACTTTACATATGCCGCGAGCTGATGCACAGAATGAACGGCGAGATATTCGCAGAAATTAAAGACGAGCATATGTATGTAACGTCGGTATTTGTGAAGGTATGACAATAGGTGCATTTTTTCGCATTGGCTGTTCTGTATTGTGAGCTGTGAAAAGACGTTCTCAGCGGAAAATCACAATAAGCAGTCATCATTATCCAGGGGCAGGCTTGCGCTCATCTGCATGTATTTTCCCGCAGTGAATTCCGCCCATGAATAATTTGTCATATATTCTCCCTTGAACGAATTAATAGCCGCCATATTCATATTTTCAAAATCATATGCGTCGCACTTTATTTTCTCCGTATCTATCGCCAGATGGTTCCAGCTTTTGATAAGAACATCCTCGATGCCTGCTTCTTTCAGAGTATTTTTCATCGACGCAACTATTGACGTAGTCTTATTTTTCAGACCTTTATCGTAGGGAGCGTCCTCCCACAAGGTCGCAGCGATCTCCTTTGTAGTGACCGATGTGCCGTGCCTGTCCACAAGGAACGCGAACAGTTCCTTTGCTTTTTCCCGCTCAAAGCACAGTATCTCACCATCCAGAAAGACCTCAAAATTCCCGAAGGTCTGCACCCTCAGATCTCTCGGCAGAAAAGACGGATCCAGCCGCCAGTCCGTAACCATTTCATCAAGCACACGGATAATATCCTCAGCATGTACAGGCTTCATCAGATATCCCTTTGCATACAGCCCGAAAGCGTCGATAGCATATTCGCTGTATGCGGTGCAGAATATCACCGAAATACGTGGAAAAAGAGTTTTCAGCTGCCGAGCCAGCTCCAGTCCGTTCATCTTATTCATCTGAATATCGAGAAAAGCATATTTTACCTCATCGCCGTCCTCGGCTATTGCTCTCGCCCAGTCAATGGCAGTATGAGGATTTCTTTCGCACCGCAGCCTGCAGCCCGGAAAAACCGTCATCAGTTCATCTTTTAACGTCTCAAACACAAGCCGCTCGTCGTCAACAGCTAAAACATACACTTTTCATCATCTCTTTTCGGACATAATATCATTTAAACTCCTGTTCCTATTATACCAAAAAAATAACTGTTTGTCAAAATCATTTTAATATTTTTTTGAGCAGCAGATCATACATAATTATCGGGATTGCTGCTTTTCGGAATACGTATCACCGCAGAAGTCCCCTTTCCGATCTCACTTGATATGGTAAGCTCTGCCCCGCACATTCTGCACAGTCTGTTTTTTACATTTTCAATTCCGATATGGCTCTTCCCGTCGTTATTAACGGCATTCACATCAAATCCCACACCGTCATCCCATACCTCCACTTCAAAATGATCGTCGGTCTCTCTCGTTGATATTTTCAGCGTACCTCCGTCCTCTTTCTGACAGATACCGTGCTTAATGGCATTTTCCGCGATTGGCTGGACAGTCAGCGCAGGTATCATAAAGCTTTCGGTCTGAATATCCCAGACGATATCCAGAGTATCGTCAAACCGCATCTTTTCAAGAGCAAGGTAGGTTTTCAGATGCTTAAGCTCCATATAAAAAGGTATAGGAGAATTCTTTGTCAGTGAATCCATATTTCCTCTCAGATAATAGGAAAAATCCGAGATCGCCTTCTGTGCCTGTTTTACATCCTTTTTGCAAAGATTATAAATTGAATTCAGCGAATTATAGAGAAAATGGGGCTGTATCTGGCTAAGCATGATTGAAATGCGCTTTTCGGCGAGCTCTGCCCTTAATACCTCAGCCTGTCTTGCAGAACGATAATCTGCAGGGATTATCCTGATTATCCTGATAATATGAAAAACAAACAGTATCAGATAAACAGGCTTTGAAAATGCACCTGAGGGCAAAGCTCCGATAAATACATTCACCATATCCGCAAGTGCGGCGGCGATCAGCAGAATATTTGACACATTTACTATCCGCTCGTCCTTACCCTCCGAATGTACGAGCTCATATACAACGCAGCCCAGAAGCACTGCAAAAATGCCACCGTGGACGATCACCCAGTATATGCCTGTATCATAAATGACCATTACCCCGAATATCGACAGAAGTATCAGCACACAGCTGAAAATACAGGAAATATACTTTACAATATCCGCAGTCTTCCTTGCCTTTGAACGGATGCCGTCGCTCACGCAGACGATCATAAAATATGCAGCAAGCATGATACAAAGCTGCAGGGTATATGTATTGAAGGCGTTCCGATCACTCCAGAAGGGGAGGTCAACGCCGTCAAGGGCAAAATATCCGCCGAAAAACAGCGACAGCAGTCCGAAATTTCCAATAACTCTTCCGCCGTTTATGCGCAGCAGTCCGAATGCCATGGATATTGCCAGAAGCATGATAGATACGATTATTACAGTCAGACCGATCACTCGTGTAATCTGACAGACCTTAAGTATATATGTTGCCAATCTGTCATAGGGAGCGATGTATATCGACGAAATAAATTCATTGTAAGCATCTATGTTGCCGAATTTATGAAAATTTATCAGGTGTATCTCTACAACATCATTTTCTTTAAGCTCAGGCGTCTCCCATGCCATCCATTGTCTGCAGCATCCCGAAGATGTAAGCTCCCTTTCTGTTCTGGAATCAATGAATGATATTTCTCCGTTCACATAAATTTCCATACCAATATGATCAAGATAAAAATTCAGTATCATACCCTCAGGAAGCTCTAAGTCGAAGCCTCCCCGCAGGATCAGATCTCCGTCCGAAGCGGAGAGCTTTGTGTTATCACTGAGCTCCTCCCAGCTTTCACCGTTGTCAATGCTGTATTCTCCGCAAAATTCCAGATTATATGGAATAGATAAAACAGCCTGATTGCTTCCGATACATACTATGATGACCGAAGCGATCGCCAGAACGATCAATACGATTCGCATAATAATATCGCACTTTTTCAATTCATCATCTCCTATTGTGATCCTGATATTTACATATCTGTTGTTTTATGGTTCTTTCTGCATAATAAAACTATCAATATTATTATAAAACAGAAAGGACAACAAAAGGACAACAAAAATCCCGTATTTTCAGTCATTTTTAAAATTTTACATTTCATTCAGCATTCAGACACATTCCCGTTCTGACATAGCAAATACCGATCTCAATCAATGTATAAAGAACTGCGCAAACCCATAAATGCAAGCTTTTGCTTGATCCATTGTACACTTTATTGATCGTGCTGCACAAAAACAGCGGCAAATCAATTGCCGCTGCCGATTATCAAAAGCTTATATTTCATCGTCCCCGACTTCTCTGCGCTGCTTTAACAGCTTTAGCATTATCACTGCAAAGCCTACAAAACCGACGCAGCCCACTATCAGCAGAGGAAGCCCGCCGTTTCTGTTATAATCGCAGATCTTGTAAGGAATTATAAACTGTGAGGCCTCCTCAACGGTGGTCGCTCCGTATCTTCCCTGCTGCAGGACCCATGTATACAGATGATTCAGTTCATCCTCATTAAGTGCTATCAGCATTCCGCTGTACTCGATGGTCTCATATTCTATGCTGTCGGTCTCACCCTCAGCAAACCTGTCGCTGGCTTCGGTAAGAGCGTCCAGAGAAGCGGCAATATCGCTGCTGTCGGTCTGAATGGTGATGCTGTAATCATCGTTAGCCTGAACGAGATAAAAATATTCAAGATCATTTTCGCTGATAATATCGCCGTTTTCATTCAGCTTATATTTCTGACCGTATGTACCCAGCGAAGCATAGACCTGACCGAAAACGATCTGTCCCTCATAGGAGGTCTCGGGCGTAAGCTCGTTCAGATTATAATATTCCCCGGTAAGTCCACGGGTGACCTTAGCTCCCACGAATGCGGCAGCTGCAAAGCCGATCATTATTATCATCGACAGCACCATAAGCACAGGATGCTTAATCTTTGTTTTAGTTTTAGTCTTTTTGCTTTCCGACATTTTAAAACCTCCGAAGCATTGATACCAATCTCCGATATAAAAACTATCGGAGCATAATACATATAATAACTTGATATAATTATATCATATTATTATAGATATGTCAATATGTCCGCTTCGTCCAGACAAAAAACATTTTGGGAATTGTCCGCCATTTCCTCCAGAGTTTTCCACTGAGCGGGGTCTGCTCCCATATTCAGAAAGCAGATCTTCGTCTTACCCGAAGCGCCGAAGATCTCCTCGGCAGCGGGACTGTCTATGTGAAAATCCTTTGTGACAGGAAATATGATCACCCTTTCGGGACGGTAATAAAAGGATAGAATGAGCTCTGCTGCCGCCGCGGCTATCATGACTGCAATGAAAATAAATATGCCTGTTTCCATAAAAACACCTCCGCATTTCATTATATGAAACGGGAGGTGTTTGGTTCATTTATACTATGCTCTATTGCAAAATCGAGGGCAGTATATTATTGCTCCCCCAATTAACTGTTGAATTTCTGCTTGTCCCGCTGCCGAAA
>JBJFHQ010000311.1:0-1800 GCA_051893755.1 Oscillospiraceae bacterium | reverse complement strand
CCAGCTGTTCACGTTCATCACTCCTACTCCCCGTCTGTGTTTTCATTATATCACAGGGACGGAAAGTTTTCCCGACTTTTTCTGCTATTTAAAGCAGGTGTTTTAAATACTATCCTTATTATATAATATCTCTTAATATCTGTCAACCTTTTATTTATATAAAATGAATAAATTTACTATTGAAATATAAAAGGATATGTGTTATAATATACTTATCTGTATATATTGCGGAGGGAGGACTAATTATGGTCAACATTGACAGCTATCTCGGCAAGGTGGAGCTTTCCTACAGCTATCTTTCCGATCTGGTCAGATATACCGCATCGGGCTGCTTCGGCGTTGCCGACCTTAACGCGGCGGATAAATTCCACAGCTTTTTCCGCTTTCTCAAAGGCGGCGCCTTCAACGACAAGGGCGTTGCCGTGGAAATGAGAAACGGCAAGCTTTACATCGCAGTTCATATCACCGTTCTTTACGGCACCAATATTTCCGCTCTGTCGGAAAATTTATCCCACAAGATAAAATACACTATCGAGGACAAAACAGGTCTGCAGGTAGGCAAGATCACTGTTTTCGTTGATGGTATCAAATCATAAGGTATGGAAGGAATGATACCCGTGATAAACGGCTCTTTACTTAAAAACGCCTTTATTTCGGCGGCAATTACTATTTCAAATAATAAGCGCACCGTGGACGAGCTCAACGTATATCCCGTTCCCGACGGAGATACGGGCACAAATATGTCCATGACTCTGAGCAATGCTCTGACCGAGCTTTCCGGTGCTTCCGATGATATCTCCGCTTCCGAGGCGGCGGATATCTGCGCTTCGGCCATGCTCCGCGGCGCAAGAGGCAATTCGGGAGTTATCCTCTCCCTGCTTTTCCGTGGCTTTGCCAAGGGCTTTTCCGGAAAGGACGAGATAAGCTGTGAGGACATTGCAAACGCTCTCGCTCTCGGCGTTGAGGACGCTTACAAGGCGGTGATGAATCCCACCGAGGGAACTATCCTCACAGTGGCACGCACTGCCTCCGAAAAGGCAACGCAGTCTGTAAAGCTCACTAACGACCCCGTTATCCTCTGGACGGACATCTGCTCCGCCGCAGAAGAGGCTCTCGCAAAAACTCCCGACCAGCTCCCCGTGCTGAAAAAGGCTAAGGTCGTGGACGCAGGCGGAAAGGGTCTTACCATCATCTGGAACGCAATGCTTGAAATATTCAAGGGCGGGGCTATCCCCGAACAGCTCGGAAGGTCCGAGTCCTCCGCCGCAAATACCACGGTTGGCGACTTCGACGACGAGATAATCACCTTTACTTACTGCACGGAATTTATCGTCAGAAAGAACAGCGGATGTCCCGATGCTTCGCGGTTAAAGGCTTTCCTTGAAACTATCGGCGACTGCGTTGTTGCCGTTGACGACAACGATATCATCAAGGTACATGTTCATACAGACCACCCCGGAAAGGCTATCGAAGAGGGTCTCACCTTCGGCTCACTTATCAATCTCAAAATAGACAACATGCGCTATCAGCACGAAAACAAGGCAAAGGACGCAAAGCTCACCCGTGAGAAAAATATCGTCCCCGCAGAGCCTGTGAAGGATTTCGGCTTTGTTGTGGTGGCTAACGGCTCGGGTATCGAGGAGATGTTCAAAAATCTGGGAGCGGACTGCATCGTACGCGGCGGTCAGACCATGAATCCCTCCACCGACGATATCATCAGAGCAGTATACTCTGTTCCCGCAGAGACTGTGTTCGTGCTGCCCAACAACAAGAACATCATCATGGCTGCGGAACAGGCAG
>JBJFHQ010000310.1:0-1803 GCA_051893755.1 Oscillospiraceae bacterium | reverse complement strand
TGTTGCGTCCATAACGATGATATCCTTC
Source organism: Oscillospiraceae bacterium (assembly GCA_051893755.1). Taxonomy (GTDB): domain Bacteria; phylum Bacillota; class Clostridia; order Oscillospirales; family Ruminococcaceae; genus RGIG4694. The sequence goes on along the minus strand of JBJFHQ010000310.1, from coordinate 1,775 downwards.
ACCTTTTCGGGGATAGGGGAGGTCATAGCCCATTTTGCGCCAACTGCGTCCTCATAGCGCTTGCCTGCGCTTCTGGGAGAAGCTGCGAGGACCTTTACATTAAACCAGGGGTGTTCTGCGAGAAGTGTGCAGAAACGCTGTCCCACCATACCTGTTGCGCCTATTACGCCTACATTATACTGCTTCATTTTAAAAACTCCTTACATTAAAAAATAGCAAAAAAATAAATCGGCTGAAAAACCGACTCACCATTTGAAATATAACAGAACCTTTGACATAAAATTATGTCGATAGCACTCCATCATACAAAATGATGACAATCGCATACCTGTTCGATATACGATCAGAAGCATCGTCCGCCGCTTCGGGCGATGGATCTTCGGCAGCATTGCCTTTCACGGCGGATACGGAAAAGCGGGAGCTTTCCGCCGATACTGATCTTTGCTGCGCCTCTATCAGTTATTCTTATAGCATTGTATCACACTTATTCTCTTTTGTCAAGAGTTTTTCTCTTTAAAAAAATATTTTTCCGTAAAATGTTGCAATATCCTCGGAATTGTTATATAATAGATATATACTATGAGTCTGCGGTGAAGCAGACAGCGAAAAGGACATTTTGCACTATGATAATGAAAAAATCGGATTTTTACTACGACCTTCCCGAGGAGCTTATCGCACAGACTCCCCTTGAACCGAGAAACACCTCGCGGCTGATGAAGATAGACCGCCGTACGGGCGAGATCGAACACAGCCATTTCTATAATTTATGCGACTTTTTAAAAAAGGGTGACACACTTATACTTAACGATTCGAGGGTGCTCCCTGCCAGACTGTACGGCGTAAAGGAGCACACGGGCGCTCACATCGAGTTCCTGCTGTTGGAGCAGAAGGGGGACAAAAAGTGGGAGATACTTGTCCGTCCCGGCAAGAAGGCAAAGCCCGGAACAAGGTTTGTTTTCGGAGACGGCAGACTTACCGCCGAGATACTGGAAACCGTCGAGGGCGGAAACCGTATCGCACAGTTTTACTGCGAGGGGAATTTCTTCACGGCACTGGAGGATATCGGACAGATGCCGCTGCCGCCCTACATCAAGGAAAAGCTTAAGGACAAGGAGCGCTATCAGACGGTGTATTCCCATGAGTTAGGCTCTGCGGCGGCTCCCACAGCGGGGCTGCATTTCACCGAGGAACAGCTGGAGGACCTGAAAGCACGCGGCATCAATTTAGGCTATGTGACCCTTCATGTGGGACTGGGCACCTTCCGTCCCGTGAAGGAAGACAACATCTTAGAGCACAAGATGCACAGCGAACACTTTTACATGCCGAAGGAGACTGCCGACCTTATCAACCGCACAAAAGCGGAGGGAGGACGGGTCATTTGTGTAGGAACAACGTCCTGCCGCACTCTGGAGAGTGTTGCGACCCAGTGCGGAGAGATACGTGAGTGCGAGGGATATACGGACATTTTCATCTATCCCGGGTACGAGTTCAAAGCAATGGACGGGCTCATCACGAATTTCCACCTGCCGGAGAGCACGCTGATAATGCTTGTTTCGGCGTTTCTGGGGTATGATAAGACGATGAATGCGTACAAAACTGCGGTTGCGGAGAGGTATCGGTTCTTCAGCTTTGGAGACTCTATGATAATAGTGAATAGTTAATAATGAATAGTTAATAGTGAATAGTGAAGGTTCGAGGCTGAGGGTAACCTCCGCTGAGAAGTAACCCGGCAATAAAAAGTTCGCCAGCCTTTCAAGGCTGCGAGTTTCCAAAGG
>JBJFHQ010000309.1:0-8457 GCA_051893755.1 Oscillospiraceae bacterium | reverse complement strand
CTTATCAAGGACTACGATTTCATCATCGACGGCACGGATAATTTCCCTGCCAAGTTCCTTATCAACGATGCCTGCGTTATGGCGAAAAAGCCCTTCTCTCATGCGGGAATAATCCGCTTCAAGGGACAGCTCATGACATACGTTCCCGGTCAGGGTCCCTGCTACCGCTGCGTATTCAAGAATCCTCCTCCTAAGGACGCAGTTCCTACCTGCAAGCAGGCAGGCGTTATCGGAGCAATGGGCGGCGTTATCGGAAGCCTGCAGGCTATGGAAGCTGTCAAGTACATCATCGGACAGGGCGAGCTGCTCACAGGCTATCTTCTCACCTATGATGCGCTCACAATGGAATTCCGCAAGGTGAAGCTCCCCCGTGACACATCGCACTGCGCGGTATGCGGAGAGCACCCCACTATCACCGAGCTTATTGACTACGAACAGGCAGAGTGTGATGGCGTACATCTCACCAACGAGGCTGAATGATATGATAAAATTAAAAAAATCGGATTTTGAAAAAATGCTTTCTCACGCCGAAAAGGAGCTCCCCAACGAGGCTTGCGGTCTTATTGCGGGAACTGTTGACGGCGGGGACAAGGTCATCAGGGAAGTATATCTTCTCACGAATATCGACAGCTCCAATGAGCATTTTTCCCTTGACCCCAAGGAACAGCTTGCTGCGATAAAGGATATGCGTGCAAAGGGGATCTCCCCACTGGGCAACTGGCATTCCCACCCCGAGTCCCCTTCCCGTCCCTCCGACGAGGATAAGCGGCTGGCATTCGACAGCAAGGCAAGCTACATGATACTCTCTCTTATGAACAGAGACGAACCCGTGCTTAATTCGTTTAAGATCACGGGTGAGGACCCCAAAACTTCCGAAAAGGAGCAGCTTATAATTGAAGACTGAAAGCTTATACGACGTTATTATCATAGGAAGCGGTCCTGCGGGACTGTCCGCGGCTATCTATGCGCAGAGAGCACAGCTGAAAGCGATAGTTGCCGAAAAGGAATATATGGGCACAGGTCAGATAGCCGAGAGCAGCCGCGTGGATAATTATCCCGGGTTATACGGCGAATCGGGCTATGACTTAGGCGAGAGATTCCGCACTCACGCCGAGGAACTGGGCACCGAATTTTTCGAGGGCGAGGCGGATAAGATAACCTTTTCCGATAATATCTACACCGTTGCTTTCAAGGACGGAAGCGAGCTTTCCGCAAAAACGATAATATATGCCGCAGGCACCTACCGCCGCAGACTGAACATCAAGGGCGAGCAGGAGTTTTCCGCAAGAGGTATCTCTTACTGCGCAGTGTGCGACGGAGCTTTCTACAAGGACAAAAGGGCTGCTGTCATCGGCGGCGGAGATACTGCGCTGTCAGACGCGCTTTATCTGTCGGATATTGCGGAAAGAGTCTATATTATCCACCGCCGCGGAGAGTTCCGCGCAAACGAAGCTTTGCAGGAAAAGGTCCGCCAAAAGGAAAATATCGAGCTGATATTAAATGCAGTTCCCGTTGAATTTATCGGAGACAAGCTGCTCACAGGCATCAGATATTCGCACAACGGCGAGGAAAAGCTGCTCCCCGTCAGCGGCTCATTCACAGCTGTGGGAAGTATCCCGAATACGGATATTTTAAGCGGTATCGCCGACCTTGACAAGAATGGCTATGTCATTGCAGGAGAGGACGGAGTTACCTCCGCAAAGGGATTGTTTGCCGCAGGCGATGTCCGCACAAAAGCGCTGCGGCAGGTGATAACTGCTGCTTCGGACGGCGCTAACTGCATTGAAGCCGTAAGAAGCTACCTGCAGTCTCAAACATTTTAAATAATCGGAGAAACCAACCATGAAAACCGAGAGAATCTCAACAGATATACTGATAATCGGCGGAGGTACGGCGGGCTGCTATGCGGCGCTCACCCTCGCCGAAAATTCGGACGCTGATGTCCTTATCTGCGAAAAGGCGAACATCAAACGCAGCGGCTGTCTTGCGGCAGGCGTTAACGCACTAAATGCCTATATTACAGATGGACATACTCCACAGGATTACGTGGACTATGCCCGTAAGGACGCAGAGGATATCGTCCGCGGTGACCTGCTGCTTACCATGTCCGAGCGGCTCAACGCCGTAACGGAGCGCCTTGAAAAGCTGGGGCTCGTTATCCTCAAGGACGAAAACGGAAAGTACATCGCCAGAGGAAACCGCAATCTTAAAATAAACGGCGAGAACATCAAGCCCATACTTGCCGACGCAGTCAACAGCCTGCCAAATGTCACGGTAATGAACTGCGTCAACATCACCGACTTTTCGGTGGAAAACAACAGGATCAACGGAGCTTTCGGCTTCGGTATCGACAGCGGAGTATTCTACACAATTGAAGCAAAGGCTGTCATCGTCGCAACAGGCGGCGCCGCAGGACTTTATAAGCCCAATAATCCCGGCTTTTCCCGCCACAAGATGTGGTACCCTCCCTTTAACACGGGCGCAGGCTATGCAATGGGTATCCGCTCGGGCGCAGAAATGACCACCTTTGAAATGCGGTTCATCGCCCTTCGCTGCAAGGACACTATCGCTCCCACGGGAACTCTTGCACAGGGCGTGGGCGCTAAGCAGATAAACTCCCTCGGAGAAAACTACGAGGGAAAATACGGAATTACAACCTCGCAGAGAGTTTACGGAACAGTCACAGAAAACGTGGAGGGACGGGGTCCCTGCTATCTGAAAACCGAGGGCATCACTCCCGAGCAGGACGAAGCTCTGCTGAAAGCATATCTGAACATGGCGCCCTCACAGACCATAAAGTGGATAGAAAGCGGAAAGCTCCCCTCCTCGCAGAATGTGGAGATAGAGGGCACCGAGCCATACATAGTTGGCGGTCATACTGCCAGCGGCTACTGGGTGAACTCCAAGCGTGAGACTACCATTCACGGACTTTTCGCCGCAGGAGATGTTGCGGGAGGCTGTCCGCAGAAATACGTCACAGGCGCTCTTGCAGAGGGCGAGATAGCCGCTCTTGCAGCTGCCGAATACATAAAGCACAGCACCGCAGGAAGCATCTCCGAAGCGGAGGAAAAAAACCGTCTTGCCGAAGCGGAAGGCTTCCTCTCCAAAAAGAACGCACAGTTCACATATGAACAGCTGGAAGAGGCAATGCAGACCGTCATGGATTCCTACGCGGGCGGCATCAAGACAAATTACCGCTTCAACGAAAAGCAGCTTGACCTCGCCGATGAAAAGATCGTCCGTATTCAGCAGCTTTCCGATAAGCTCCACGCAGACGATCCTCACGAGCTGATGTTCATATATGAGCTCCGCGAAAGGCTGACCGTGTGCAGAAGTCTTATCGCACATCTGAAGGCGCGGCAGGAAACAAGATGGCACAGCTTCGCAGAGAATCTTGATTATTCCGATAGAAATGATAAGGATTTTCACTGCTATGTGAACTCCGTAATGGAAAACGGAGAGATAAAAATTATCCTGCGTGAGCTTGTAAAGGAGGGACAAAGCTATGAGCATAGCCATTGACAGCGAAAAGTGCGTGAGCTGCGGCAGATGCTCGGAGATCTGCCCCGGGAGCCTTATCAAGCTTGAAAATAAAAAGGCGTACATAAAATATCCCAAGGACTGCTGGGGCTGCACCTCCTGCATAAAGGAATGTCCCGTCCACGCAGTGAAATTCTATCTGGGCGCAGACATCGGCGGCATGGGAAGCCTTGTCCATACCGAAAAGGAGGGCGATATCCTTAACTGGATAATTGAAGCTCCCGACGGAAAGGTCACAAAGATCGGCATCAACCAAAAGGAATCCAATAAATATTAACGGAGGGAAACACATGAGCGAATACTCCCATCTTGACGAGCTTGAGGCAGAAGCAATCTACATAATCAGAGAGGTCGCCGCAGAGTGCGAAAAGCCCGTAATGCTCTATTCAATCGGAAAGGACAGCTCGGTAATGCTTCATCTTGCCATGAAGGCATTCTATCCAGAAAAGCCTCCCTTTCCTTTCATGCACATAGATACTACTTGGAAGTTCAAGGAAATGATAAAGTTCCGCGACGAGACCGCCAAAAAGCTTGGCATTGAAATGATAGTCTACACCAACGAGGACGGCGTTCGTCAGGGAATAAATCCCTTTGACCACGGCGCAGCATACACCGACATCATGAAAACGCAGGCATTAAAGCAGGCGCTCACCAAATACGGCTTTACCGCAGCCTTCGGCGGAGGACGCCGCGATGAGGAAAAATCCCGCGCTAAGGAGAGAATATTCTCCTTCCGAAACGAAGCGCAGGTATGGGACCCGAAAAATCAGCGCCCCGAGATGTGGAAGCTGTACAACACAAAAATAAAAAAAGGCGAAAGCATACGTGTTTTCCCGATCTCCAACTGGACGGAAAAGGATATCTGGCAGTACATAAAGCGTGAAAATATCGACATCGTTCCGCTGTACTATGCGGCGGAGCGTCCCGTGGTGGAGCGCGACGGCAATATCATCATGGTGGACGACGAAAGATTTCCTCTTAGAGAGGGCGAGATACCCGAGTACAAATCTGTCCGCTTCAGAACGCTGGGCTGCTATCCCCTTACGGGCGGGGTGGAATCCACAGCCACAACCTTAGATGAGATAATCGACGAAACACTCAGCGCCGTATCCTCCGAACGCACCTCCCGTGTTATCGACAACGAGGCGGCAGGCAGTATGGAACGCAGAAAGAGAGAGGGATATTTTTAATGAAGGGTTTACTTAAATTCATAACCTGCGGCAGCGTCGACGACGGCAAATCCACGCTTATCGGTCATATTCTCTATGACTCGAAGCTGCTGTACGCCGATCAGGAAAAGGCGCTGGAGCTTGACAGCAGAGTCGGCAGCCGCAGCGGAAAGATAGACTACTCGCTGCTTCTGGACGGACTTATGGCAGAGCGTGAGCAGGGCATCACAATTGACGTGGCATACAGATATTTCACCACTGACAAGCGCAGCTTCATCGTTGCAGACACCCCGGGCCACGAGGAATATACAAGAAACATGGCAGTAGGTGCTTCCTTTGCTGAACTTGCAGTCATTCTGGTGGACGCTTCACAGGGAGTCCTTGTACAGACAAGACGTCATGCGAGGATATGCCGCCTTATGGGTATCAGATACTTTGTATTTGCGGTAAATAAAATGGACCTTGTAGGCTATAGCAAGGAGCGCTTCGATGAGATAGAAGCTCAGATAACCGAGCGGAAAAACGAGCTTTCTCTGGAAAATGTGCAGATAATCCCCCTTTCTGCCACAGAGGGCGACAACGTTACCGTAAAGTCGGAAAATATCCCATGGTACAATGGCGTTCCCCTTCTGGAATATCTGGAGACCGTGGACATTTCCTCCGACGATAACGAGCAGGGCTTCTACATGCCCGTACAGAGAGTATGCCGTCCCGACCGCACCTTCCGCGGCTTTCAGGGACAGATAGAATCGGGCAGCATCTCCGTGGGCGATGAGATAACCGCTCTGCCCAGCAACGAGAAAGCCCATGTCAAGGGAATACTCGTCACCGACAGGGAGGCTAATACCGCATATAAGGGTCAGCCCGTCACCATTTCGCTGGATAAGGAAGTGGACGTTTCCCGAGGCTGCGTGCTGGTAAAGGACACCAACATCGCCGTATATAAGAAGCTCACCGTTTCGCTGCTCTGGATGGACGACGAGCCTCTCGAGATAGGCAAGGACTACATCGTAAAGCTTGGCACAAAGCAGATACCCGGTATCCTCACGAAGATAAACTATGCCGTGGACGTCAACACAGGCGAGCATATCAAAACCGAAGCCCTATCAAAAAACGGCATTGCAGTCTGCGAGATAACGCTCACCGAAGCTATCACAGCAGACCTGTTCTCCGAGCATAAAACTCTGGGCGAGCTGATACTTATTGACCGCGTCACCAACATGACCTCCGCCTGCGGAGTGGTCGAGGGACTGGACGATAAGGGCGGCAGCTTCTCGGGAAAGGCCTCCTTCAAGGCAGGTGACCTTGAAGCAAGAGGAGATATTTTTGAGGAATTCTATTACGACCAGTCGGCTCTGAGCGTGCTTAAATACAACACGGTAAGCAGCACCTACACCATAGGCGACGAGATTCCCGTCAAGGGCGAAAGCTATACCTATCCCGACAGCTTTGACATCATCGTCCTCCGTGACAGCACAGCTATCAGGATACGCGATAAGAAGATCACTGAAATGATCCCCGTTTCGGAATATTCCTATTCGGGTCTCCCCGTTGTCAACGGACGAGGCTTTGAGATAAAGATAAGCTCACAGGCGGAGGCAGAAAAATTCCTCGGAGAATACAGCTCCTCCTCCGATGCGGAAAAGTCGGCGCTCTTTGCAAAATGGGTGACCTTCGACACCTACCGCAAGGTCGTTTTCAAAGCATGATCACTCCCTTTTTATAAAAAACCGCTCCCGTTTCTTTGTACCTCTTTGAAACGGGAGCGGTTCATTTATATTCGGTTTTAGTAAACGACATTAGAAATTGAACTTGAAGTCAAGCAAAAGCTTGCATATATGGATTTTGCGCAGACTGAAAGCATCAATTTCAATGTCGTTTACTATAGTATACGACAAGAAGATGTAAAAGATCATTCCCCACCGGCATAATAGTTATACAACGCCTTGATAACAGCTCCGTTTGTGGGACACTTGTCCGCATGAACAAAGCTCTGAAGCCGCATGTTCCGATCTTCCCTGAACGCCATTGAGATCGACGCACGGATATTTTTTTCAACGCTTGTTGGAGCAGTGCCTATCCGCTCACCCACACAAGTATAAAGCTTCTTGGAGATACTGCCCAGAAGCTCGGGCTTTTCCAGAGTAGCATATATACATTCCTTAAGAAATCCGAAGCCTTTAAGCTTTGTCGAAAATCCCAGACCGCACAGAAGCTCTTCGATATCGCCGTCAGACACAGCTGCTCTGGTGCTGTCTGCAATTTTGCTGATTTCCGGCATACCTTCAAATTCCTTAAGCGAAGCCGCTATCGCCTGAGCGTCAACGGGCTTTGAAAAATACAGTGCATTTTCAAAGGAATTGATCTTCATTTTCATGCTGTCGCTGTAAGCAGACGACAGAATTATCACAACGGAATCCGAGTCGATATCATGGACCTGCCTCACGAGCTCGTTATTTTCCGAACAGATAAAGCCTTCATCAACGATCACGCAGTCAGGGACATTTTCCCGACATGGCAGAAATTCGATATCCTTATTATTTTCAAAGATATTCACATTATATCCCTGCTGAGAAAGTATCCCCGCAAAGATCTGCCCGTACTCCTCTGTATTGTCGTATATAAGAACTGTTTCAATAGTTTTACGGTTCATTGCATCACCCCTACCCATAATATCCCGATATCCGCTGCATGCTGTAAAATACAGATCATCAACAAAAGCATGCAGAGAAGCTCTGACATAACAGGAAGCTGTGTCAAATCAGAGACCATAATAAATATCGTATATCTTTTCAAAAATATCATGTACCGAGCCGGTACCGTCAACTATTGCCACATTTTCGGAGCCGCTCAGCTTTTCAAAGGCTCTGAAATAGTTTTCGCGCACCTTTGTAAGTCTTTCCTCAGTCTCGTAAAGCTCGGTAAATGCTCTTCCCGCCGATATCCTTTCCAGCGCAGTTTTCACGGGGATATCCACATATATAGTCACATCGGGCTTTAAAATATCCGCGCTGACCCTGTTGCAGCCGATGACCCAGTCCATGTCGATATCCACGCTGTGATATGCATAGGACGAGAAATAATATCTGTCGGTAAGCACCGTAACACCGTTATTTATCTGAGCTGCGATGCCGTTCACAGAATTTGTAAGATGATCTATCCGGTCAGCGGCAAAAAGAGCAGTGACCGCCCTGTTATCCGCAGTTATCCTGCCCGTCATAATATTGTGCACCAGCGAGCCTATGGGAGAATCTGTAGGCTCCCTTGTCTCATAGCATTTTATCCCGTCACTGCGAAGTTTTTCCGCCAGCATGCGTATCTGCGTGCTTTTACCCGAACCGTCTATCCCCTCGAAGGCGATAAATTTTCCTTTAGAAGCGCTGCTCATACGTATCTCCCTTTCCGTCCTGTTTTACATTAATTATATCATTTTCTTCCTGTTATATCTACCCTTTTATTTTTCCAATTGTTGAAGGATATTTGGGTTTTTATTGAAAGATATTTGATTATATGTAATTTATTACATATTATCCTAAAAATGATGCAATAAATTTGTACAATAGGACAACGATTTTTTTCTTGATTTTTATTTCATTATATGATATAATTATCATGTTATACAAATGAATGGAGAGTTGTCCGAGTGGTCGAAGGTGCAGCACTCGAAATGCTGTGTGGGTAAAACCACCCAGGGTTCGAATCCCTGACTCTCCGCCAGAATATATCCGTCCGTTTTCCGGACGGATTT
>JBJFHQ010000308.1:0-1808 GCA_051893755.1 Oscillospiraceae bacterium | reverse complement strand
AATCAGCCCACTTCTTAGAAACGGGAGTTTTCACCATCATATAGAAGCGGCCGCTGTCATTATAGGGCTGTGCCTCAAACGAACAGGGGAAGGGGGTAACGCTGTCCTGTTTCCATGCAGTGGAGAAGCCGGACATGTTCTTACCTACAGAAATTGCAATTGTATCGCCTTCCTGTGTGTCGTGGTGGTGGAATACGATAACATGCTTTGTATCGTCCATGCCCGCAAGACCGCCGACCTCCATAATAGTCGCATCTTCGGTATCAGATGCGATTTTAGCTGTAGGATACTGCTCCGCAATGACCGCAAGAGAAGCATTGAACAGCGAAAAATCGCACTTACCCTTTTCCTTGGTGATAGTGTCTATCTTCATTTCACCGAGATCGGACTGATCGGTAAGTGTTTCTGTTTCAACGGTAAAAGTAAAGCCGTTTTTCAGATAGCCGATCTGATTATCTTCGACCATGATTTCTTCCAGCTTTGCGAGGATAGAATCTTTATCTATCATGCCTTCCTCATAAGCCACCGAGTAAACCTTACCGGAGCCGTAAAAGGTATCCTTTGTCATTTTCTTTGCCATAATATGTACCTCCTAATCTAATTGCATATCGCATTTAAACGTGTAAACACTGTAAAAAAGCCCGTTCTGGCTGTCGAAATAATTTCGCTTAGAATATTCGGCAGCAGGACGGACAGCCTCTTCCAGTTCTTCCTCGAGAGCAAAATCCTCGTCTGTTTTCCCGTCGTGATAAAACAGGCAAAGATTTATCGTATCATGCCTGCATATTGCGTACAGATCAGCACCATCAAAATACGCTTCGGAGATGTTGTATGTCCCGAAGCAGTGTGCCTTCGGCACCTGAATGAACGAGTGCCATGTGTGAGGGATTTTTCTCTTATCGAGAATCCCTGTAAATACGGCTTTGAGTTCGTCATAGCTCATCATGCCGATGTCACCCTCTTCCCTCTGAATTTGATAGTCTTGTGTTCCAGCATGATATCATCGGCAGGAGAGATAAGCTCGTAAACCGTGCCGCTGTGGTCTATAACTCGGAACGTCGAGGGGATAACTACCATAAGCAGCGGACAATATCTGCATTCGATATTTACCGTAAGTGACGAGTCATATCCCGCATTTGCAATAAAAAATTCCTGCCCGGAAAGCCCGTTGATGTATGCGTGACAGGAATAATAATCCTCCCATGTCATGCCGTCTTTCGTCTGCTGGAACGTGATATACTGCCGCATAGGTCTGTTTTTCATCGCCTCACCGCCTAATTCACCATGTTGAGCTGTATATTGTGGCACAGCGTCAATATAGTTTTTTCGTGCTCGTCTGTGCCGTCGTAAAAATCGGCGCAGGCGCAGTAAAAGGCGTGAACAATAGCGGGATAGTTGTCGAGATCTGATTCCTCCCGATTTGTGAGTGATACGATCCTGTCTTTCGCCATAGGAATTATCTCTTTGATGCGCTCGTCGTCATAATCGTAATCAATCCTCAGCGCCCTTTTCACGCTTTCGGGAGTTACTTCGCTTAGCTTCATTCAGCACCGCCTCCTCCGCCTTTTCAGCATATCCGCAGGAAATGAGAGAAGCCGCAAGCTTTTCGTCTGCGGCTTCCATAATTTCTCCACGCACCATTGAGAGCGGCCCTGCAAAGCTTACAAGAGCTTTAATCTTCACTCTCATTCACCTCACTCGGCAGCCACCTTAACGGTAACATAAGCCTCGTCATTTACTGGACGTCCATCGATCCAGAGAATACCCACAATGCCCTTCATTGCATACTCTGCATACTTCTCGTTAAG
>JBJFHQ010000307.1:0-1832 GCA_051893755.1 Oscillospiraceae bacterium | reverse complement strand
TGAAATACTGGAAATGTGAGGATTATATCGGGATAGGTCCTGCGGCACATTCCTGTTACAAGGGCAGGCGGTATGCGGTGCCGAGGGATATTACGGCGTTTATCGAAGATGATATCCAGCAGGAGGTCATAACCGACGACGAGCCGCTGACCGAGGAAGAGCGGATAATGCTTGCGCTGCGGCTGTCCGAGGGGATATGTCCCGATGACTATTCCTGCGGGGAGCAGCTTATCAAGCGAGCCGAGCCGCTAATCAAGGCGGGATTTCTTAAAAAGTCGGACGGCAGGATAGCCCTCACTGACAATGGAGCGCTTGTCTCAAATGATATAATAGTACGCCTTATCGAATGAAAGGACAAAACAATGTTTAATGTAACTTTGCCGGGAACGGGAGGAATGCTGCCGCTGCCGAGCCGTTTTCTCACGGGATTGTTTGTGACCCACAAAGGAAGCTCACTGCTTATCGACTGCGGTGAGGGAATGCAGATAGCTCTTGCAAAATGGGGCTGTAAGCTTGCGCATCTGGATATTATCCTTATCACGCATATCCATGCAGACCATACGGCAGGACTTCCGGGGCTGCTTTTATCGGCGGGAAATTACGGCAAGACCTCGACGCTGGACATATATTGTCCCGAGGGAGCGGGAGGCTCACTTAAAAAGCTGATGTGCATATGTCCTGAGATACCCTTTGAAGTGCGTATACACGAGCTTTCTATGAGCGAAGGTTCACAGCTTATGTGGAATGATATCGAGATAAATTCCCTGCCGCTGATGCACAGGGTGAACTGTCTGGGATATAGTATGTGCGAAAATCGGCTGCCCGTGTTCGACCCGAAGAAGGCGGACAAGCTTGGTATCCCGCCGAAAATGCGGAAGCTTCTCCACAGCGGCGGCACTGCGGAGATAGACGGAAAAATATATACACAGGCAGACGTGGTATCGGAGTACCGCGAGCCGCTGAAAATAACCTATGTGACCGACACGCTGTACTTTGACGGTATCGCGGAGTTTGCGGAAAAGTCCGACCTGTTCATCTGCGAGGGAATGTACGGCGATGACGAGTATATCCCGAAAATGACGGAAAAGCGGCACATGGTATTCTCGCAGGCAGCAAAGCTTGCGGCGGCGGCAGATGTGGGGGAATTGTGGCTCACACATTACAGTCCTGCGCTGCCCGAGCCGGCGGAGTATGAGAGATTTGTCCGCGGGATATTCGAGAATACGGTGGTTTCTGCGGACGGGCAGAAGAGGGAAGTTAAGTGAATTGATGAGTATATACCGGAATGGAGTTGAATAGATGAACTGTATAATAAGAAAATGGCAGCTCACCGACGCAAAAGAGCTGGCGGCGGCAGTATCCAACAAAAAGGTTCAGGATAATCTGCGGGACGGTCTGCCCTATCCCTACACCGAGGAGGACGGCAGGGAATATATAAGTCTTATGCTGTCCGCTGACGAGAATGATACCTTTGCCTTTGCGATAACTGTTGATGATAAGGTGATAGGGAGCATCGGGGCGTTCCGTCAAAGCAATATTCACAGCCAAACAGCGGAGCTTGGCTACTACATAGCGGAGGAATACTGGGGCAGGGGGATAATGACCGAGGCAGTAAAGCAGCTGTGCGGATACGTTTATTCACACAGTGATATTATCCGCATATTTGCCGAGCCATTTGCTTATAATATCGGTTCCTGTCGGGTTCTTGAAAAGGCGGGATTCCGGTTTGAGGGGACTCTGCGCAGCAATGCGGTCAAAAACGGCAGGGTCATTGATATGAAGATGTACTCATTGTTAAGGGATGATTTGTGCAAAATATAGTGAAAGCTGTC
>JBJFHQ010000306.1:0-1843 GCA_051893755.1 Oscillospiraceae bacterium | reverse complement strand
TTTGCCGCAATATCTAACATCACCTCCTGCGAGATGATAATGTGGGAGGATTATCCCGAAATGATACTTCCGATACGTGACGAATTCGGCTATCGATATTTCGACTGCTTCCCCTGCGGATATATGGAAAATCCGTTCTTCACATCGGCAAAGATCAGTCTGCGTAAGCTTGAAAGCTTTGAATCCCACGATGAACAGATGCCGCCGAAATGTCAGATCATTGCCAATGCGGACAGATACATCAGTGAACATAAGGATATTTCCGAACGCTATTATCAGCTTATCTGTAAGAACGAGACCGATAAGTGTCTGCCGCTGGTAACCGAGGTGATCAACAATTCGGAGATACAGCAGGATTATATCTCTCCAAAAATTGTTGCCTATGCTTATACAAGTATAATGACCTGTATCATGAACAATATCAGCGAGATCATCAAGGGAGAAATGCTTGACGCCGCCGATAAAATAAAGGAGTGGTATTACAATGAGCTTACATAACGATGAATTAAGTCACGATGAGATCGAGGATATAGTCCGAGAGCTTATGGGCGAGGATTATATCCCGCCCGATGAAAGCTGTCCCGACGATTATTACGATGACAGTTCCTGCGGCGATATGCTTGACGAATTTGTTTACATGCGTGATGAATACAATGAGCTTTTCACGCAGGATATGGAAGATATCCGCAGCGAATTCAGAAAGCTTTGCAGAGATTATGACGAGTATGTGCAGAGCTTTGGCGCGGAGGCTGAAAATGATCCCGAATTTATCCGCAACGGCATTGCCATGAATAACGTCAAGATATTTATGGGAATGCTAAACGGCATGGACAGTAGTATCAGAGGTTTTCTTAATGCTGCCGCGGCTGCTGCGGACTGCACACTGCCCGAAGACAATGATACATCTGCATAATTTCATAAAACGAAAAGAAGGAAAATAAAATGAAAGATCTGTTTAAAACAATTGCATTCATAGCATTAGCTGTGATAATATGGAATGCAATATTCCCCGATTCGGAATCGGGAATATTGTCAGACAGCTCATCTGTTGAAGAAGATACAACTTCGGTACTGTCACCCGATTTTGATAAAATGCTGTCACCTGTCAACACTATTCTGGAAGCTTGTATCAAGGGTGATACAAGCATAGACATCAATGAGCTGCAGGAATGGTCGATAAGTAATACTGAAGATGCTCAGCGCAAGATAGAATACATAAACGGCAAGCTTAAGGAATCATGCGGAAATAATCTCACATATAAAACCAAAATAGAAGATTATTATTTATTTGATAATGCTTATTACAAAATGATGCAGCAGGAAGATGCCTCTATAGCAAAGATGTATAAGCATTACGTTAACAAAATGTATTTTACTGCTATCACTATCACAATAACCGGTGATAAAGGCTCTCAGAGCTTATATCTGACCGACATCAACCTTTATAATGATTCCGGAAAATATATTTTCTGGAGCGCCGAAGCAGAAGATATAATAAGTACTCTGAGGTATCACGATTATGGAAGCAGCGAAAGTGATCAATAAAACGTAAACGCTGTTTGCTGTAAATATTCAAAAACGGAGGAAATCAAAATGACCGAAGAAAGACTTTTTGACAAGCTGGACGAGCTTAAAGCCAACATTGAAAATTCAGAAATGAGTGAAAAGGACAAGGTCACTCTTCTGAAAAACATCCAGAACCTGAGAAATCAGAAGGTGAATATCCTGATCACAGGTGCCACGGGCTGCGGAAAAAGCTCCACTATCAACGCTCTTTTTGAAAAGGAGATCGCAAAGGTGGGCGTAACTCCCGACCCCGAAACTATGACCATCGAGAAGTATG
>JBJFHQ010000305.1:0-1850 GCA_051893755.1 Oscillospiraceae bacterium | reverse complement strand
CCTCCGATGAGCTCAAAGGATTTATCGCCGGGTATTTCGCCGCAAAAAATATGAGGGCGGTCTTTTCGGAGGACGGCTGCAGCTTTACCGTCAGAGAGACGGGCAGCAAAAATGTGCAGACAGGATAAAAACGAACAGGAGCTATACTGCAAAAGCATAGTGAAAATGTCAGAAATCAAAGAACACTGTCGGATATATGGAAAATATGTCGCTGTGTAATGAGTTTTATGGAGGTAAAAGCTATGGAGATCATGGAAAAAGCAAGGGCAAAAGCAGTGATGACGGGTACTGAGCTTGAAAAGCTCAAGGAGATTTTTCTCGGTGAGCTGCAGGAGCATAAAGCGTCATTTGGTATAGCTTCGGACATTGTTGATATGATCATGGAAAGCGGCAGCATAATCGGGGCGCTGGAGGATTATGTAAACGACCCGATGAACTCGGACAGCTCCGTATCATCTTCAGCGGCACTGCCTGCTGTAAATACATATCCGTTTGGTTTTCCTACAGATAAGATATTCCCCGAATTTTTGGGCATCTGCGTCGGAAACTGCAGGATAGACGATGTTTTCAGAGCAGCAAGAGATCACCTTGTCAATTTTAACGCGGATGATCAGGGTCATGTAAAACAGTCCGTCACAATAATCACCGATAAGTGGAGCAAAAAAATGTTTTCCAGATTCGAGCCGGTATTTCTGACATTCGCACTGAATGATGATGTGACGTTTAATTTCTATCTCGCCACCGATTACGGCATTATTCCCATTCCCTTCATTAATGAGGAAATGAAGGATATCATGAAAAACATTGGCGATATAGATCTCTTCGATCTGCAGAATGAATTTGAAAAAACACGCAAAGCAGCAAATGTTCGTGATATGACCTATACCGTCAGACAGCATGATTCATTCCTGCCTTCATACGAATGCAAGAATTTCACATATACACTGGACCTTGAGACACTTCGCTACTCCTATCGCGACGATCATGACAATATAGGATACGGAACAGTGAAAAAGGAATATGCTCAGAAATTTTTAAATGCCGCTCTCGCGATCGATCGCGCAGGCGGTCTCAGCAAGGGGGACATACCCACAAACTTTATCGAAAATAAAGTGACCATGGGCAATATCAGCTTTTCATGGTTCAATACCGATATTTCGGGCATGTCCTGCGACGCGAGAAAAATGGTCATTGCTTTAAACACGCTTATTTCAATGGTAACTCTCAAAAAAGAGACCCTGTGACAGAACAACGGCTTTGCCTGACAATTACGGTACTTTCCCGCAAATTGTCGGGCAAAGCTGAAAAGAAGCTGCAAAAACGGCGGCACCGCAGATGCGATGCCGCCGTTTGATCATTATATCATTCCTCGGTCTTGTAATAGTCGGAATAGTTTACAAGCTCGTCAAGAAGCTTGGGTATCTTCTCGTCCATTTCCTCGTCGGAGAACTGGCAGGTGCCTACCGCCTTGTGTCCGCCGCCGCCGTATTTCAGCATAAGGCTTCCCACGTTGACATTTGATGTTCTGTTCAGGATAGAATATCCCACAGCACAGCTGCAGCCCTTGCCGCCCTTGCCCGAAACTATCCATGCGGAGATGTTCTGTTCGGGGTACAGGCTGTAGATAAGGAAGCGGTTGCCCGAATAAATTGGGTCAACGCCCCGCAGGTCGGAGATGATAACGTCCTTTTCCACGCGGGTATGAGCCTTGACCATTTCCTTGAATTTCTCGGTCTGCTCGTAGTATACCTCGATGCGCTCCTTTACGTCGGGGAGAGCGAGTATCTCATCGGTATTCATGGTGCGGCAGCAGTCGATGAGCTTTTCCATGAGCTGATAGTTTGAGATAG